>CAJOLF010000009.1 GCA_905235295.1 uncultured Ruminococcus sp.
CTCGACGCCACCCACTTCCTCGGCAAGGACCCTGTCCCCAATCTCCGTGAGCGCCAGCAGTTTGTCGGCGCCGGACTCCATGTGGTGAGCGACCACGAGGTAGAGGGTTACACCAGCGTGCGCGGTGGCTGGAACAATGGCGATGCTTACACGGTCTATTTCTCGCTGCAGAGCGACCGACCCTTCACTGCCTCGATCGACACGGACAGCCAGCGGGCGATGCTTCAGTTTGCCGACACACTGGTCGGCGTGAAGGTCGGCATCTCGTATGTCAGCACCCAGAAAGCCCGCAAAAACACCGAGTCGGCAGATTTAGAGACAAACGAAGGCGCTCCCGACCAAAAACCTGAGCGGACTTATCCGCAGTCAAAGGAAGCCGCCGCAGGCTTTGAACCCTCCGCGCTGTATCTTAGAATCGACGACCTCAACACGCCTATGTACGAAAAGGCAAAGCGCGTGCTCGATATTTTTGAAGGCAGAACGCCGGTAATTTTCTACCTTACAAATACAAAGCGCAAGGTAAAGGCGCCCTCGGCAATGTGGGTAAGCCTTAATGATGTAATGATAAAGGAGCTGAAACATCAGCTCGGCGACAGCAACGTCGCCGTAAAATAATATTGGGTTATATTTGTAAAAGGGGAACAGAATATGGTTATTGATTTTCACACGCACACTTTTCCCGATAAAATCGCGGATAAAACAATCGCGTATCTGACGGAAAAGGGAGGTATTCACGCCTACCGCGGCGGAACGCTCGGCTCGCTGATTGATACAATGAAGCTCAGCGGAGTTGACTGCAGCGTTTCCTTGCCGATTGCGACTCTCCCAAAGCAGGAGGCTTCAATCAACGCCCTGTCGGCAGAGATGAACGGCAAAAACAATGTTTTCTTTTCGGGCGGAATCCACCCCGACTGCGCCGATGTTGATGGCACGCTCGATTTTATCAAGGAAAGCGGTCTTTTCGGAATAAAGCTCCACCCCGACTACCAGGGCGTACATTTTGACGATCCAAGGTATATCAACATAATGCGCAAGGCGTTTGAAAGGGATTTATACGTCGTAACCCACGCGGGAGTTGACGTAGGCTTCCGCAACCACGTCCACTGCACGCCCGATATGATTCTCAACGTTTTCTCACAGCTCGGCGGACTTTATGAGGACAAGCTGATTTTAGCCCACCTCGGTGGCTACGAATTGCCCGACGAGGTTATGGAAAAGCTTGTCGGCGCTCCCGTGTATATGGACACAGCCGCAGTTTTGAAGCTCTATCCCGAAAAATGCAGGGAGATTATCCTGCGCCACGGAGCCGATAGAATCCTTTTCGCCACCGATTCACCGTGGGAAAGCCAGTCGGATTTCATAGAAATCATAAAAAGCTTCGGGCTCGGCAAGGAAAACGAGGACAAGATTTTTTACAAAAACGCCGAAAAAATTTTGAATATATAACGCCGCTGTCCGTCAAAACGCTTTTATATAGAAAATCAGTATAAATCTTACACTTTTTACAATGGTATTCTATTGTAATTTTCACTATGTTATGATATAATTTAGAAGAAATAAAAATGTAATATTTTGGAGGAACTATACAGTGAAGAAGTTAATGTTAGGCAACGAAGCGATTGCCAGAGGACTTTATGAGGCGGGCGTAAAGCTTGTATCAAGCTATCCGGGCACGCCTTCAACTGAAATCACGGAATTTGCCGCAAAATATGATGAAATCTACTGCGAGTGGGCGCCGAACGAAAAGGTTGCAACCGAGGTAGCCTTCGGCGCTTCTCTGCGCGGCGTAAGGTCAGCGTGCGCGATGAAGCACGTCGGTCTTAACGTTGCCGCGGATCCGCTTTTCACCCTGTCATACACAGGCGTAAACGGCGGTATGGTCATTTTTGTCGCCGACGATCCCGCGATGCATTCTTCTCAGAACGAGCAGGATTCGCGCCACTACGCAATCGCCGCGAAGGTTCCGATGCTCGAACCTGCCGATTCGGCGGAGGCAAAGGATTTTGTTAAGCTCGCTTTTGACATTTCCGAGGAATTTGACACTCCCGTAATCGTCAGAATGTGCACAAGAATCGCTCATTCCCAAAGCGTAGTTGAGCTTTGCGACAGAGTGGAGCGCGAGCTTCCCGAATACGAGAAGAACCCGCAAAAATATATTATGGCGCCGGCAAACGCCGTCCGCCGTCATCCCTTTGTCGAGGGACGCACCAAAAAGCTCACTCAGTACGGCGAAACCTCTCCGATTAACTGCGTTGAGTACGGCGGAACGGAAATGGGAATTATCTGCTCGGGCACCTGCTATCAGTACGTAAAAGAGGTGTTCGGCGACAGCGTATCGGTTCTCAAGCTCGGACTGGTAAATCCGCTTCCCGATAAGCTTATCAGGGACTTCGCTTCAAAAACAGAAAAGCTCTATGTTATTGAGGAGCTTGACGGAATAATCGAGGCTCACCTCAATTCGCTTCACATTCCCTGCGTCGGCAAGGAGATGTTCTCTCCGATCGGAGAATATAACCAGACAGTAATCCGCGACGCGTTCGGAATCGCCCAGCCCGAATACACGGCTGCCGATACCCCGGTTCCTGTTCGTCCGCCCGTAATGTGCGCAGGATGTCCTCACCGCGGATTGTTCTATACGCTTTCAAAGCACAAGATTACCTGCCTCGGCGACATCGGCTGCTACACCCTCGGTTCGGCGGCGCCGCTGTTCGCGCTCGACTCAACGCTCTGTATGGGCGCTTCGGTTTCGGGGCTTCACGGCTTCAACAAGGCAGGCGGAAAAGAAACCGAGGAAAAAACCGTATGCGTAATCGGCGACTCAACCTTTATGCACTCGGGTGTAACGGGACTTATCAATATCGCGTACAACGCCTCAAATTCAACCGTAATCATTCTCGATAACTCAATCACGGGAATGACAGGACACCAGCAGAACCCCACAACAGGCAAAAATATCAAAGGCGATCCCGCGTTGGCGGTTAACCTTGAGGAGCTTTGCCGTTCAATAGGCATTGAGCGCGTAAGGGTTGTTGATCCCTACAACCTCAAGGAATGTGAGGACGCTGTCCTCGAAGAGCTCAGCGTTGACGCTCCGAGCGTAATCATCTCGCGCAGACCGTGTATGCTGCTCAAATATGTAAAGGCAAAACCGCCTGTAAAGGTTAACACAGATAAGTGCGTAGGCTGCCGCCAGTGTATGAAGCTCGGCTGTCCCGCAATCAGCTTTAAGAATAAAAAGGCAAAAATCGACTTTACACAGTGCGTAGGCTGCGACGTTTGCACACAGCTTTGCCGTTTTGAAGCTATTGAGAAAGGGGAGAGATAATATGGAAACAAAGAATGTAATGATTGTCGGCGTCGGCGGTCAGGGAAGTCTCCTCGCAAGCAAGCTTTTGGGTAAGCTTTTAACCCAGGAGGGCTACGACGTAAAGGTATCAGAGGTTCACGGAATGAGCCAGCGCGGAGGTTCGGTTGTAACCTACGTCCGCTTCGGCGACAGGGTATATTCTCCCGTAATCTCAAAGGGCGAGGCTGATTTTATCGTATCGTTTGAAAAAATCGAGGCGGCGCGTTACGCCGATAACCTCAAAAAAGGCGGAAAAATCATAGTAAACTCACAGATGATGGATCCTATGCCCGTAATCACAGGCGCGGCGGAATACCCCGAAAACGTGCTTGACGAGCTCAGGGCAAAGGGCGTGTTCGTAGATGAAATCGACGCGCTTTCCTTAGCGCAGCAGTCAGGCAACGCAAGGAGCGTAAACATTGTGCTTATGGGCAGACTTGCCAAGTACTTCCATATTGACTATGATAAATGGATTGAAGCAATCAAGGTTTCCGTAAAGCCTCAGTTTGTTGATGTTAACCTGAAGGCTTTTGAATTGGGTTATAATTATTAAATCAAAAGGAGTGATTACCAATGGGAAATTATTACCAGCCCGAAATTGAAACAGCCTCCCGCGAGGAGATACTTGCAATTCAAAACGAGAAAATCGTAAAGCAGGTAAAGCACGTATACGAAAACGTAAAGTATTACCGTGATCTGATGGACGAAAAGGGCGTAAAGCCGGAGGATATCAAGGGAGTAGACGACATCAAAAAGCTTCCCTTCTTAACCAAGGCTGATTTGCGCGAGGCATATCCTTACGGACTTTTGGCAACCGACCTCAAAAACTGCGTAAGAATTCAGTCAACCTCAGGCACAACCGGCAAGCGCGTAGTAGCGTTCTATACCCAGGGCGATATCGACCTTTGGGAGGAATGCTGCGCGAGAGCGATTGTAGCGGCAGGCGGAACAAACGAGGACGTTTGCCAGGTTTGCTACGGCTACGGTCTGTTCACAGGCGGTCCCGGACTTAACGGCGGCTCTCACAAGGTAGGCTGCCTTACTCTGCCTATGTCGTCGGGCAACACCGAAAGGCAGATTCAGTTTATGATGGACTTAAAGTCCACAATCCTTTGCTGTACTCCGTCATACGCCGCTTATATCGGCGAAACTCTTGCCGAGCACGGCTACAAGCCCGAGGATAACTCGCTTAAGGCAGGCCTTTTCGGAGCCGAGCCCTGGACAGAGGAAATGCGCCGCAACATCGAAAAGACTCTCGGAATCAAGGCTTATGATATTTACGGACTTACCGAGACCAGCGGCCCCGGCGTATCGTTTGAGTGCTGCGAGCAATCGGGAATGCACATCAACGAGGACCACTTCTACGCCGAGATTATCGATCCCGAAACCGGAGAGGTACTTCCCGAGGGCAGCAAGGGCGAGCTTGTGTTTACTTCTCTTGACAAAGAGGCGTTCCCGCTGCTTCGTTACAGAACGCGCGATATTTGCGTGCTCTCGCGCAAAAAATGCTCCTGCGGCAGAACTCACGTTAAGATGTCAAAGCCGATGGGCAGAAGCGACGATATGATGATTATTCGCGGCGTAAACGTTTTCCCGAGCCAGATTGAGACGGTTCTGCTCAACGAGGGCTACACACCCAACTACCAGATTGTTGTTGACCGCGTCAATAACAGCGATACCCTCGACATATACGTTGAGCTTTCTCCCGAACAGTTCTCGGATATTGTATCCGTTAACCAGTCAAAGGAAAAGCAGCTTGAGGGCGCAATGCGCACAATGCTCGGCATCGGTCCCAGAATCCACCTTGTACCGCCCAAGACTATCGTTCGCAGCGAGGGCAAGGCTGTCAGAGTAATCGACAACCGCAAACTTCACGACTAATGCCTTAACAGGAGAAAGGAAATAGCTATGGCAATTCATCAGATTTCAGTTTTTGTACAAAATAAGCCGGGAAAGCTTGTCGGTATTATTGAGGAGCTCGCGAACAAGGGCATTAACATCCGCGCGAGCAGCATTGCCGACACAGCGGAATTCGGTATTTTCAGACTTATCACAAATGATTTTGACAAAACACGCGAGATTCTCTCGGAAAACAATGTTACCAACGTGACAAGGGTTATCGCCGCTAAAATGGAGGATAAACCCGGCGCGCTGTACAGAGTTGTAGACGCTCTGTCCGAGGCAGGCATCAACATCGAGTATATGTATGCCTTCACCGCGTCCGAGACCTTCGGAGCGTACGTTGTGTTCAGAGTAGACGACGTAGACGCGGCTCAAAAGCTCCTCGACGAAAAGGGAATCGCAACCCTCAACGACGAGGATATCCTTGATATGTAATCCATATTTCAAAAAATTTGCCGCGCGTTATTTTTAACGCGCGGTTTTGCTTTGTATGACGGTCATATCAGAGCTCTGTGTTGAAAGTCCACGCTGACAAGGCGCCTCCGTTGTATGGTTGCGGTGCCCAAAATCAAAAATTTTGACCGCACCTCAACCCTTGCTGCGTCCTTCGCTTTGTCTTGCGAAAAATACCCTCGAAAAATATAAGTCTACTTTCTATCAGGAATTAGTATAAACTCGCCGATATGTTTTCCTACTGTTTTAAAACTGCATATTTTTTTGTTAAAAAACAGTCATAAAGCTGTACAAATTCACATAAATTAATTAAAGGACAGAAAAAGTCAAATTTCCTCTTGACATTTCAAAAAAATGGTATAAAATATAATTAGCACTCGGGGATAAAGAGTGCTAATCGTAAAGTATTTTTTAGGAGGCTATATATTATGACAATCAAACCCTTACTCGACAGAGTCGTACTGAAGGTCGAAGAAGCTGAGGAAAAAACCAAAAGCGGAATTATTCTTTCTTCCGCCGCGCAGGAAAAGCCCCAGTTCGCGTCGGTAGTTGCAGTAGGACCCGGCGGCGTTGTAGACGGTAAAGAGGTAAAGATGTACGTAAAGGTGGGCGACAAGGTAATCGCTTCAAAATACGCGGGAACAGAGGTCAAAATTGACGGCGAGGAATTTACAATCGTCAATCAGTCAGACATTCTCGCAACCCTGGAGTAATT
Organism: uncultured Ruminococcus sp.; assembly: GCA_905235295.1. Lineage (GTDB taxonomy): Bacteria > Bacillota > Clostridia > Oscillospirales > Acutalibacteraceae > Ruminococcoides. The sequence continues at coordinate 6,417 of CAJOLF010000009.1, forward strand.
TAACAGCAATTTAGGAGGTATTTTTTTATGGCTAAACAAATCGCATACGGCGAGGACGCAAGAAAAGCTCTTATGAGCGGTGTCGATCAGCTTGCCGACACAGTAAAAATCACACTCGGACCCAAAGGCAGGAACGTTGTGCTTGACAAGCAGTACGGCGCTCCGTTAATCACAAACGACGGCGTAACGATCGCCAAGGAAATAGAGCTTGACGATCCCTTCGAGAATATGGGTGCTCAGCTTGTAAAGGAAGTATCCATCAAGACTAACGACGTTGCGGGCGACGGCACAACAACCGCAACCCTTCTCGCTCAGGCTCTTATCCGCGAGGGAATGAAGAACGTAACCGCCGGCGCGAATCCTATGATTCTCAAAAAGGGTATCTCGGATGCTGTTGACGTTGCGGTTGACGCCGTAATCAAGAACAGCCAGCAGGTTTCGGGTTCTGCCGACATCGCGAGAGTAGCGACAGTTTCTTCTCAGGACGAGTTCATCGGCAACCTTATTGCCGAGGCTATGGAAAAGGTAACAACCGACGGAGTAATCACTGTTGAGGAAAGCAAAACAGCCGAAACTTACAGCGAGGTTGTAGAGGGTATGATGTTTGACAGAGGCTACATCGCGCCCTATATGGTAACAGATACAGACAAAATGGTTGCGGAGCTTGAAAATCCGCTCATTCTTATTACAGATAAAAAGATTTCCACAACACAGGAGATTTTACCCCTTCTCGAATCCGTTGTTCAGTCGGGCAGAAAGCTCCTTATCATCGCTGATGACGTAGAGGGCGAGGCTCTTACAACCCTCGTGCTCAACAAGCTTCGCGGTACTTTCACTGTAGTAGCTGTCAAGGCTCCGGGCTTCGGCGACAGAAGAAAAGAAATGCTCGAGGACATCGCAACCCTCACGGGCGGCACGGTAATCACCTCTGACCTCGGACTTGAGCTCAAGGATACAACAATCGACCAGCTCGGCACCGCCCGTCAGGTTAAGGTTGAGAAAGAGAACACAATCATCGTTGACGGCGCGGGTGACAAAGAAGCTATCAAGGGCAGAGTTGCTCAGATTCGTCAGCAGATTGAAACAACAACCTCTGACTTTGACCGTGAAAAGCTCCAGGAGCGCCTTGCGAAGCTCGCCGGCGGCGTAGCTGTAATCAAGGTCGGCGCTGCAACCGAGGTTGAGATGAAGGAAAAGAAGCTCAGAATCGAGGACGCTCTCGCGGCGACAAAGGCAGCTGTAGAAGAGGGTATCGTTGCAGGCGGCGGAATCGCGTTTATGAACGCAGTTCCCGCGGTTGCCGAATTCGTTGAAACACTTGACGGCGACGCAAAGACAGGCGCGAGGATTGTTCTTAAAGCTCTTGAAGAGCCCCTCCGCCAGATTGCCGAAAACGCAGGCCTTGAGGGCAGCGTAATCGCCGAGAACATCAAGCGCGAGAACAAGGTAGGCTACGGCTTCAACGCTCTCAAAGAGGAATATACGGATATGATTTCTGCGGGTATTGTAGATCCTACAAAGGTAACCCGTTCCGCTCTCCAAAACGCTTCTTCGGTAGCTTCAATGGTACTCACAACAGAGTCGCTTGTTGCCGATATTAAGGAGCCCGCACCTCCCGTGGCAGCTCCCGCACCCGATATGGGCGGAATGTACTAATGCCGTTTAGTGTAAATTAATAAAAATAATTAAGCTGTAGTACAATTTTTGTGCTACAGCTTTTTTGTGAGAAAAAAGCCGATTTTGGGTTGATTTTTGAAGGTTAATGTATTAAAATATAAACAGACAGTCCTGCCGGATTTATGCTAAACGAACAGCGCGGCTGCGCAAAATCAGTTGCGGTTTACGCTTGGTATTCGGTGTACGGTATTGTCATAGCATATCTTAAAAAAGGAAAAATTTATTATGAGTTTTTCGGATATTCTACTGTTGCTAAGTGGTATCGCTCTGTTTTTGTTCGGTATGAACGTAATGGGCGACGGTCTGCAAAAATCATCCGGTAACAAGCTTGAACCAATCCTTTACAAGCTCACAAGCACAATGCCCAAGGGCGTATTGCTCGGCGCGGGAGTTACCGCGGTTATTCAAAGCTCGGCGGCAACGTCGATTATGGTTGTCGGTTTTGTAAACTCGGGAATGATGAAGGTTCGTCAGGGTATTTACGTAATACTCGGAGCTGTTCTCGGAACCAGCATAACCGGCTGGGTAATGTGCCTGAGCTACATTGACGGAGCTTCCGGATTAGCGGGGATTATTTCAACCACTACTCTTACCAGCCTGGTCGCGCTCACGGGAATTATCCTAAAGATGTTCTCAAAAAATATCATGACTAAGAATGTCGGAGATATTTTCCTCGGTTTTGCGGTTCTTATGTTCGGAATGAGCACAATGAGCGGCGCCGTAAGCGAACTCGGCAACGAGGAATGGTTTACCACCGCAATGATTTCTATGACCAATCCGTTTTTGGGTATTTTGGTAGGTACTGTATTCACCGCGATTTTGCAGTCGGCTTCGGCTTCCGTAGGTATCATCCAGGCTTTGTCTGTAACAGGCGCTATGTCGTTTGACGCTGCATGGCCGCTGCTGCTCGGCGTCAATATCGGCGCTTCTTTGCCGGTAATTATGTCCGCAATCGGCGCGAACGCAAAAGGAAAGCGTGTTGCGTTTGTTTATCCTATATCTACCCTTATGGGCGTAGCAATTCTTACGCCTTTGTTTTACGTCGTAAACGCTTTTGTTCATTTCTCATTCTTAACAATGATTATGAGTCCGTTCTCGATTGCGCTTACAAACACAATTATGCGTTTTATACTTGTCTTGCTGGTGCTGCCGTTTACGGATTTAATCGAAAGAATGGTTACCGCAATGTTTCCGGAAAGCGACGAGGAAGAGGACCGCAGTCCCGCGTCAAGGCTTGAGGACCGCTTCATTCCCCACCCCGCGCTTGCTATTGAACAGAGCAGAATGACAATTAACGATATGGCGCTGGCTTCTCAGAAGGCTGTGGAAAAAGCGATTTCGTTAATCAAAGATTACGACGAAAAGACCTTCAATAAGGTCAAAAAGCTTGAAACCCAGGTTGACAGCTACGAGGACGCGCTGGGAACATACCTTATCAAGCTCACAGCCCAGGAGATGACCAAAAAGCAAAACGAGGCTGTTTCAATCTTTTTGCACACGGTTTCCGATTTTGAGAGTATCTCCGATATTGCTATGAATATAGCGATAAAGGCAAAGGAGCTTAAAGAAAACAACTACAGGTTCTCCGATATGGCAAATCACGAGCTTGACGTTATGTGCGAAGCCGTAATCGAGGTTGTGCACATTACAAACGAGGCGTTTATTAACGACGATATTTCTCTCGCGAAGCGTGTAGAGCCTCTTGAGGAGTACATCGACTATATGCGCGATACAATCAAGCAAAACCATGTTAAACGCCTTAAAAAGGAAATTTGTTCGCTCAGCCAGGGCATTGTTTTCAACGACCTTATCACAAACTGCGAGCGTGTTTCCGACCTTTGCTCAAACATCGCCGTTGCTATGATTGAAATTGGCTCCGATTCGTTTGAAACTCACGAATACCTCAACACCGTTCGTGAGCGTCAGGGAACAAAGTTCGAGCATCAGTACGACGATTTTAAGGAAAGATTTACACTTTAATACACCTTTGCGGCGGCATTTTGACCGCCGCTTTTTTACTGTATAGGAAACTCCTGCATTTTGATCCCGCCGTTTCAGAACGTTGCCGCTTGTTCATGCTTTCCAAAGGCGGGCGAGAGTGCCCAGCGGCACTTGCGGCTTGAAATTTAATGTAATATGGTATATAATGATTTTATCTCGGAGCAAAGCCCGAGGTAAGCTCGCTTGACAGCGGCTGCGACGAAGCAACTTCACCGCATGAGCTTTAACTCCCCGGTGATTGTTTATATTTTAATTGGCGGTGATAAAATGAAAATTAAAGACGACTTTATTTTACGCAAGGTAGCGGGTTCATATATTGTAGTACCTGTAAATAAGCTCACTCTTGATTTTAACGGCATTATCAATCTTAACGAAACGGGAGCGTTTCTTTTCGGTCTGCTTCAAAAGGGCGCCGAAAGGGAAGAGCTGATAGAAAAGCTTCTTGACGAATACGACGTTGACCGCGATAAAGCGTCAGCCGACGTTGATGTTTTTCTTCAAAAGGTAAGGGATGCCGATGTGCTCGAGTAAGGAAGCCCAGCTCAGCGATATTATAGATATTATTATCGAAAAGCTTGATATGGGCGGCACAGTAACCTTTACTCCAAGGGGAAGCAGTATGCTGCCCATGCTCCGCAACGGCAAGGATGTTGTTGTGCTGTCAAAGCCGAAGGGCAGACTGCGTATTTATGATGTACCCCTGTACAGGCGCTCCGACGGTTCCTTTGTGCTTCACCGTGTCGTCGGCTGTCAAGACGACGGTTCATATATTATGTGCGGCGACAACCAGTTCGTCAAGGAACACGGAATTAAGGACAGCGACGTAATTGCGGTTATGACCTCCTTTTACCGCAAGGGCAAGTCCTATACGGCGGATTCGTTTTCCTACCGCGCGTACGTAAGCTTTTGGTGCCATACCCGTTTATTCCGAAGAATGTACAGGTACGCCAAGCGCAAAGCTCGTAGCCTATTTGGCGCAAAGCCCGGGAAGAAATCGGAAAAAGAATAAATCCGTTCTCAGCAAAACAGACTAATAAAGTGCCGGTGGGCACTTTCGCCCGCCTTTGGAAAGCATGAACAAGCGGCAACGTTTCTGTAACGGCGGGATCAAAACGCAGGAGTTTTCTATACAGTAAAAAAGCCGGTGGGCACTTTCGCCCGCCTTTGGAAAGTTTGAACAAGCGGCAACGTTTCTTTAACGGCGGGATCAATACGCAGGAATTTCCTATACAGTAAAAAACAGGGTGTTTCGGAAAACCGGAACACCCTGTAAATTTATGCGGATTTTTTATCAGCCTTTTTGTTTATCTTAGCGGCAAGCTCCTTAATGTGAGTGTAGTCGCTCATAAGAATTGTGTGGAGCGCGTAAGCCGCGACAGGCAGCAGCAGGGGAATGTAGGTCAGCACGTACTGCGATTTTCCCTCAAACAGCAGGTGGTAACCAAAGCCTCCGAGCGCGACAAGCGGCAAAAGAACAGTCTCAATATTTAATTTTTTATTAATGAACATAACATAAATGCCAATCGCGAACAGAAGGTAGACAATCTGAATGTAAAGGTTAAAGTGCAGCTCAAGCAGCTGACCTGTGCTGCCCTCATAAACAGCCTTGCCGATTCCGCTGTCAACGTCGTTGATGTGGTTTTTAACCTTGCTCACCCAAATGCTTTCAAACTCAGGCTCGTTCCACTGGCTCAAAATTTTCTTTCCGAAAAAGTCAAATGTATAGCCAAGGTCGTTGCCGAATTTATCCAGCTTGTTATCTATGTCGTTCCAAGCCATTTTCTCGGCGGCATCAATGTCAAGACCGGATTTGATGTAGGTGTCAATTCCTGTCTTTGTGAACCAGCCGGGAGCCATATACGACTCCGTCAAGCCCATATCAAGGTACAAAACCTGGCTCATTCCGCTTTCGAGCTGAACGCCGGCGCGGCTTTCATAGCTCAAAATCACAAGGTTGGTCGCGCCGACAGAAGCTATGCAAAGCGCAAGCGCAAAAGCTACGCTCTGCCATTTTTTAGTCTTAACAGTGTGAACGATAAGCACAATCACAAACGCGACAAGGTAAATCAAATTGTTGTATTTTGCGAGCGTTGCAAGCACCAGCAGCACTCCGCAGGGAGCAAGCCAAATATATTTTTCTGTCTGAAAATACTTAATCAGCATCATACTTGCCCAAATCGCCGCGGTCATACCAATGATGTTGCCGTAAGCGAAGGTGCAGAACAAAATCGGCTGCAGGCAACCTGCAAGCAGAACAATAACAAGAAACTCAACGCTTTTTCTCTTGAAGATAAGCCTTGTTATTCTTGCCAGCGCAAAGTAAGCCGAGGCAACGCAGAGCACGTTGATAATCTGTATCGGCATAGCGTTCGCCGTACCGAAAATCCTGTAGACAATCTCGCTGATAAGCACAAAGCCAAGCTGAAACGGATAAAAATTAAAGTAAGAATAACCCGAGTAAAAGTCCTTGTTATAGAACTTAGCACCGTCATAAAACGGAGTGTAGTCATTTTGCGCCGCCTTTGTAGCTGCCTCAAAAATATTTTGACTGTCCGCCGCGGGAATTGAAGTTACAGAGGCAATCCAGATAAACCCGATAACCGCAGCCCAAACGGCAATTCCGATTTCCATAAGCTTGATGTTCACCTTGGCGAAAAAGTCAAATTTACGCCTGCAGGCAAAGGCGATAAGGAAGAAGATCGCCGTAAAAAGCAGATTAAGCGCGAGATTATCGTTTTGATACAGAATAACCTCGCTGCTGTAAGAGTTCGGGTCAATATAGCTTGTCTGCAAAAAGCTCATTATCGCGAGGTAGCCAAACGCCAAAAACAAAAACAGAGCGATTATATTTACAACAACGCTTTCAAATTTGTTCCGCTTCTCAATCGTTCTGACGGTTTTGGCGGGCGCGGCAGCTTTGGCGGCCGCCTGAGCCTTAGAAGCCTGCTTCGGGGTTTTCTGCTGAGCCTTATTTTTCGGTTTCCGAGTAGAGTTATTTGCTGATTTTGGTTTGTTATTTTTGTTTTTATTTCCCATTAATAAATACCGCCTGAATCAAAATTCTTCTTTAACCGAGCGCAGGAAAAGCTTTCGCAGCGATTCCTCAACGTCCTTACCCTCAAACAGCACGCCGTACACCGATTCAACAATAGGCAGGTCAACGCCGTATTCCTGACCGAGCTTGTAAAGCGCCTTAGAGGTCATAACGCCCTCGGCTAATTTTTCAAACTTTTCTCCCTTAACAAGCCGTTCGCCGTACATTCTGTTGTGGCTCCAGGGCGAAAACAGCGTAGCCTCGTAATCTCCCAGATGGCACAGTCCGTAGGCGCTGAATTCGTTTCCGCCGAGCGCCTTAATAAGCCTTGCGATTTCCCTTGTGCCTCTTGCCATCAAAGCGCCTTTAAGAGAAGTGTAGCCCAAGCCGTCAAGCATACCCGCGGCGATTCCGATGACGTTCTTTGCCGCCGCTCCGATTTCACTGCCGATAAGGTCTGTTCCGAGGTAAAATCTGATAAGCTCGCTTGTAAATTCATTCACCAGCTTTTCCTTAACCTCTTGATTATCGCTGTCAATAACCATACAGTTCGGGATTCCCTTGACGTAATCCTGCGGATGACCGGGACCGACCCAAACCGCGACAGGGGTTTTGCTTTGATCGACAAAATCTCCGACAACCTGCGAAAGCCTTTTGCCCGTTGCCACCTCAACGCCCTTCATACAAAGCACAATTATTTTGCCGTCGAGGTTGAATTTTGAAATTTCCTCAAAGTAAGAGCGCAAATATTGCGAAGAAATCGAGATTACAATAACCTCGGCTCTATCCACCGCGTACCCGAGGTCGTCGGTAACCTCAATGCTATCGGGGAAAGTAAGATAGTCGTTTTTGCGATAATTTTTCAGCTGAATAAACTCGGGAGCGTCAGACAAACCGCAGGAAGCAACCTGATGACCGATTTTGTCAAGATACCACGCGATGCAGCTGCCCCAGCGGCCGCAGCCCAAAACAGAAATATTCATATAATACCCTCTATATGTAAAATTACATTAAAAAACCCGCCCGACCGTATGATTTAAATAAATAACCTGCCTACGAATAGAACAGGTGGGTGCCCACCTTCAAGCTTCAGGCTCCCTTCTTCCAAAAGTGGGAGGTCTGCACACCACTCAAAGAGTAAAGCTCCCGATTTAAGAGTTGTAGGGTTATTTTAAAATCATTCACGAATCGGGCAGGCGTTTACCTAACCCATATTATTATGTGAAAAAACCAAGGCGTTAATCATCATAAAAGCTTGATTCGTACCGTTCTTCAAAAATAACGGAAATTTTGCAGGAAATATCGTCACCCGGAGAAGAAAACACCGTTTCTCTGCTTTCTTCCTCAGCCTTCAATACAATATAATCTGCGCTTGATTTTAACGCGGTCAGCGGATCGGAAAAACGGGGAAGAAGAACATAGTATTTTTCATCCTCATATTCAATAATATCCAACACTTCAAACTCAATATTTTTGCCGTCCTCATCGGAAAGCGTCAAAATATCGGGCATAAAATCATCCGTCATAATTTTCTCCGAAAAGCTTTTATTTCTTCATTTATAATTGTACATTCTTTTGGCCTATTAGTCAAGTGTTTTCATTCCGTAAAAATAAATATATATTTTTACGGAAATTTTCAAAAAAAGTGTTGACAATTAACAAAAATGATGATATAGTTAATATAGAAATTAAAAGATACTTCCTTTCTATGTGCTTGATTACTCCATAAAATTACCTAAAAACCGACGGTCTGCTTCCGTCGGTTTTTACTTTATGCCGTAAATTATTAAGCTTTTGAAACTTTTATTGAAAAAATACAAATTATAAGATATAATTATTTTGTTAATATGATATGATTGGTGATATGTATGCGAGCTTTTGACAAGCTACCGCCACAATTTAATAACGACAGCGTCAAAGCGTATTATGACGTTCTCAAAGCCAAGCAAGGCTCATTGGTAATAAAGCGTATTTTTGACCTTGTTGTATCCTTCATACTGCTTGTTCTTTTGATTATACCTATTATTGTGATTTCCGTATGCGTCAAGCTGAGCTCGCCCGGACCTGTTTTTTTCAGACAAAAGCGCGTTACTACCTACGGCAAGGTATTTAATATTTTCAAATTCCGCACAATGGTACATGTTGAAGAAGAATCCGGCTCCTTAGTAACAACCAAGGGCGACAGCCGTGTAACAAAAATCGGCAGGGTGCTCAGAAAGTACCGTCTTGACGAGCTGCCCCAAATTTTTAACGTAATCTCGGGCAGTATGTCCTTTGTAGGAACGCGTCCGGAGGTTCAAAAGTATGTAGACCTTTACAAGGAAGAGTATTACGCCACTCTGCTTTTGCCTGCGGGTATCACATCGCTGACTTCAATTATGTATAAGGACGAGGAAAAACTTTTGGCGTCGGGCGAAGATCCCGATGAAATTTATATTGACAAAATTCTTCCGGAAAAGATGAAGTACAATTTACAGTACACTTATGACTTCGGCTTTTTCTACGATATAAAAATAATGCTTAAAACCGTTAAAGAGGTTTTATCCTAAAGGAGCTTCTGATGAACGCTGTAAAAGAATTTTTTGGGGATACTTCGCTATTCAGAAAAATCTATATAATAGACCTGTTCTTTTGTATGATATCCTTTGTTCAGTTTTTGGCGTACGCAATGCTCCCGTTTTTGTTTATATGGGGGCTTAGGCTTGTATATCTCAATCAGCGGCGCTACAATACCTTTTTCAATCTCAGGTTTGGAATTTGGGTAGGAGCGTTTATCATAGCTTCTCTGTTCGGAATAATATTTAATTTCACAATCACCGTGTTTATAAGCGTGGTTATGCTGCTGCACGTATTGATTTGCTTTTTCGTATTTTACGGAATGCATACCGAGCCTGATTTTAATTTTAAAAAAGAGCTGTATTTTTTGGCGGGCTTTATGGTTATCGCCACAACAATAATAAACTCAATCGGTTTTTTCTGCCTGATGTTCGGAATCAGCTTTGAAGTGGAATTCGGCGATATGTTCTGGGTTCGCTTCCCGCTTTATGAAAACCGGTTCACGGGAGCGTTTTTCAATCCTAATATGCTCGGCTTTGCTTCGGTTGTCGGAATTGCCTGCTGTCATATTCTTCACAAGGACGGACTTGTTGACGAAATCGGCAAGCCGAAATTCAACAGAGTTTGGCTTGCGGCAGGAGTAGCGACAAATGTAATCGCGCTTATTTTGTGCGACTCAAACGCTTCCTTTGTGCTCGCTCTCGGCTACGTGCTGATTTATGTTGTATATATGTTCTTTGACGAGAAACGGAATATCAGTCCGTCAAAAGTATTTCTCAAAATAATAACGCTGATATTAGTCTGCGCTGTTATCGCGGCTTCATCAATGGCGTTCCGGGTAGTTTTTAAGGCGGGATTTGCCGCGGTAAACGCCAAGACCAACGCCTTTGTTGACGTCCTGTTTAACGGCGACGAAATTATCAGCGATATAGAAAATGGAGAAACGGAGGAAAACGGAGAAGCTTCCTTCGAGCATGAAAATTCGAACATCGACAGCGGAAGGTTCAAAATGTGGAAGGAATCCGTCGGACTGTTCAAGATTTCCCCGATTATCGGAATTTCAAACGGAAATATTGTTTTTTACAGCGGAGAATACCTCAACGGCGTTTTGGGATATAATTATAACAACAACGACCTGCACAACGGCTTTTTGACGATTTTGGTTTCCACAGGTGCAATAGGCGCCATTTTGTTCGGAACCTTCGGGTTCAGGGTAGGCAAGCACGCTATGCAGCATTTGTTTTTGCAGCCAAAATCATACCGTTATGACGTTTATCCCTGTCTGTTTTCGTTTTTGGGAGCGTACCTTGTTTACGCGTTTTTCGAAAAAGCCCTGCTCTACGACATCTCGTTTATGGTAATGTGGTTCTGGCTGTTTATGGGGTACATAAGCTGCTTTATAGTCAAGCTTGAGCCTTCCCTCAGTTCGCAGTACCTTTTCAACAGAAAACGGCTTACAAGAACTATGCTTTAAGCCTTGTATAATTTGTAAAAATGATGTATAATAACCATAGGTATATTTATTTTACCTGTGGTTATTACTTTTATAGGGAATAATTTTTTGAACCCGCCGTTTGTGAAGCATATAATTTATACTATTTGATAACAGTATTAAGTCCTTGCTGTCCAAAGGCGGGAGTAATGACGCAAAGTCACGCAGACGGTGATTTATATGAGGCTTTTCTTAAAACGCGATACTTCTTTCGGAGAGTCCGCCTTTGTAATTTTCGACGAAGCGGGAAAAGAAAAATATTTTGCCGACGTCGGCAAGTCAAAGGTAGGCGGCAAATTTAATATTATTATAACCGATTCAAGCGGACAAACCGCGGCAAAAATCCGTCAGCTTCCGATTGTCGGCACCTGCACATTTGTGTTCAAGGTCAACAGAAAGCACGTGACGTTTGTAGCCGTGCCCACAAAAAATGGTATATATTCTTATTTTTACGGTAACAACTGGCACATCAACGGCGAGCTCGGCTCAAAAAACTTTGTAATAATCGACGTTGACAAAAGCGTGATTTTGCGCCACACAAAGCATACCGATTATTGTGAGCTTGAGATTGTAAGCGAGAATAACGAGCTTTATTGCGTTGCCGCGTCAATTTGCGCCAACCTGATAAATACATCAGAGAAGCTTGTCGCCCGGGCAGTTTAGCTTCCGCGGCAAGTTAAATACATTACGGAGGAATATTTATGAATAAACTTTTGCAGCTTTTAAGCACAAATTCACAGTTTTCAACCGCCGAGATTTCGGCAATGCTCGGCGAGCCCGAGGATTATATTAAGGCGCAGATTAAGGAGTACGAAAATAAGGGAATTATCAAGGGATATCAGGCTGTCGTCAACTGGGATGAGCTTGAGGAAAGCTACGTAGAAGCGCTGATTGAGCTAAAGGTAGCTCCCAAAAAGGAAACAGGCTTTGATGAAATGGCGCAGATGTGTATGGCGTTTGAGGAGGTAGAATCCGTCTATCTTATGGCGGGCGTTTATGATTTTGCTCTTATCGTAAGGGGAGAAACCATGCAGGACATCGCAATGTTCGTTGCCAAAAAGCTCTCTACAATCGACGGCGTGCTATCAACCGGAACTCACTTTATTATGCGCAGATACAAAGACAGGGGAATGATTCTAACCGATCCCGAAAGTCAGGCTGACGAGAGGAGTCTTATTCTCTGATGGACTATAAAAAGTATTTAAACAGCAGTATTCAGTCGGTAAGCCCGTCGGGAATACGAAAATTCTTTGACATCGCCAACGAGATGGATAACGTAATCTCGCTGAGTATCGGCGAGCCGGATTTTCAGACGCCGTGGCATATCCGCGACGAGGGAATCCACAGCCTGATTAAGGGCAAAACATGGTACTCGCCGAACCGCGGCTTTTCCGATTTGCTTAAAGAAGTCACAAGCTACTACGAGCGGCGTTTTTCACTTACATATTCCCCGAACGAGCAAGCGCTTGTAACCGTCGGAGGCTCCGAGGCAATCGACCTTGCTTTCAGAACCCTGATTGAACCCGGCGACGAGGTAATCATACCCCAGCCGTCCTTTGTTTGCTACGAGCCGCTGACTACAATGGCAGACGGCAAGCCCGTTATTATAAATACAAAGAACGAGGATAAATTCCGCCTAAAAGCGGAGGATTTGCAGGCGGCAATCACGCCCAAAACAAAGCTTTTGGTTTTGCCGTATCCAAACAATCCCACAGGCGCGATTATGGAGAGGGACGACCTCGAACAGATTGCGAAAATCGTAATCGAAAACGACCTTCTTGTTCTCTCGGACGAGATTTATTCCGAACTGACCTACGGCGGCAGGAACCACGTTTCAATCGCTTCAATCGACGGAATGTACGAACGCACCGTGGTAATCAACGGCTTTTCAAAATCCTACGCCATGACAGGCTGGAGGCTGGGCTACGCGCTCGGACCCGCGCCGATAATCGACCAGATGACAAAGCTTCACCAGTACGGAATTATGTCATCGCCGACAACCGCCCAGTACGCCGCGATAGAAGCGCTCAAAAACGGCGACCGCGACGTCAAAAAAATGCGAAATGAATACGATATGCGCCGCAGACTTGTCGTTGACAGCTTCAACGATATGGGGCTGAGCTGTTTTGAACCGCTCGGCGCGTTCTATGTATTTCCGTGTATCAAGTCCACAGGGCTCAGCTCCGAGGAATTTTGCACAAGGCTGATTATGGAAAAGCAGGTTGCCGTTGTACCGGGCAACGCCTTCGGAAAATGCGGCGAGGGATTTGTCAGGGTTTCCTATTCTTACTCGCTCAATCACCTCAAAACCGCTCTCGGAAGAATCAGAGATTTTATAAAGGAGCTCGAAGATGGAAACAAAGGTTAAGGCTCCCGCAAAAATCAATTTAACTCTCGAGGTGCTCTCAAAGCGCCCCGACGGTTATCACGAGATTTCCACAATTATGCAGGCTGTCAGCCTTTACGACGCAATCACCCTCAGCGATAACGACAGCGGAGAGATTACATTGTCCTGCAGCTATCCGGGCGTGCCCTGCGACGAAAGCAATATCTGTTACAAAGCCGCCGAAAGCTTTTTTGATTATACAAAAACCCCAAAAAAGGGCTTGCATATTGATATAGACAAAAATATCCCTGTTCAGGCAGGACTTGCCGGAGGCAGCAGCGACGGCGCCGCGGTAATAATGGGGCTGAACGCAATGTACGGCACAATGCTAAAGCCCGCCGAGATGTATTCCTTAGGCGAGCGTATCGGCGCCGATGTTCCTTTCTGCATTTCAGGCGGTACCAAGCTCTGCACGGGAATCGGAGCCACAATCAAAAAGCTTCCCGCCTTTAATTGCTCGGACGTCGTAATCTGCAAGCCGCAAAACGTCAGCGTTTCAACAGCCGAGGCGTATCAAAAGGCAGACGCTCTAAACTCTCATTCGTCCTATACCGACGAGATGATAAAGGCTCTTTACAGCCGCGATATGTTTATGATTTCAACAACGATTTTCAATGATTTTGAGCTTGCTCTGCAAATTCCCGAGGTCAACAAAATCAAGTCGGTTATGCTGCAAAACAAGGCTCGCGGAGCGGGTATGAGCGGTTCGGGCTCGGCGGTGTTCGCCGTGTTTACTTCCTCGCGAAGGGCAAAGGCGTGCTATAACGCGCTCAAAGCCGAATACCCCGAAACCTTCCTGTGCAAACCGATTAAAACAGGCTGTACAGTTGAATAAATAAATTTAACCTGTCCATAATCCATATACAGATTGTATTTTGAAAGGACAGGTTTTTGTTTATGAAGCTGTTGATAAAGTCCGCGTGCGTTTCCTTTGTTTTGGTTGTAATCTACTCTTTAATCCCGTTTCAGGCTCAGTGCGGCAACATTTCACAGGACGTTTTTCGCCTGCATATTATTGCCAATTCAGACAGCGAATACGACCAAAACATCAAGCTGAAGGTGAGGGATAGGGTGCTCGCCTGCTCAAAGGAGCTTTTTGAAGGCGCGAACTCAAAGGAAGAGGCGGAAACCGTTATCGCCGCCAATCTTTCAAACATAGAAAACGCAGCTCGGGACGAACTCAAAGCGCTCGGCTGCGACTATCCCGTCAAGGCGGAAATTAAGAATATGTACTTTGCGACAAGGTACTACGACAGCTACACTCTGCCGTCGGGGATGTACGACGCGCTGCGAATTACAATCGGCAGTGGCGGCGGACACAACTGGTGGTGCGTTATGTATCCGTCAATCTGTATATCCTCAGCTGTTGAACAGGACGAAAAAGCGCAGCAGGCGCTCAGCAGCGGTGAGTACGAAATAGTGAAAAATGAAAAATATCAGTATAAATTCAAGGTAGTGGAGCTTTTTGAAAAACTCTGCTCCTGTTTTGAGTAAACACAGGAGGAAAATATGCTTCAGTTTATTTTGGGCAGAAGCGGTTTCGGCAAAACCTCATTTATCTACAATAAAATAAAAGAAAATGTGTTGTCGGGAGAAAAAGGTATAATAATGCTCGTGCCCGACCAAAGCACCTTTGAAACCGAAAAAGCGCTTCTCGAAATTTTGGGCGCGAAGGGCTCAAAAAGCGTAGAGGTGTTCGGTTTTTTAAGCTTGTGCAGAAGCGTTTTTGAGCAAACTGCCAATATTCCCAAAAATGTTATGGACGACGGCACAAGAGCGATGATTATGAGCCTTACGCTCGAACAGCTTTCGGGCAAGCTTACGCTTTTGAGCGAGGAAAAAAACAAGGGCGTGTCAGATTTGATGATTTCAACCCTAAAGGAGTGCAAAAAAAGCAGCGTTTCTACCGATATGCTGCGAACCGCCGCCGAAAATATCGACGACGAAACCGTCAAAACCAAGCTTTCGGAAACCGCCCTTGTCTTTGACGCGTTCGACGCCGTTGTTTCACAGTCCTACATTGATCCTCTTGATGACCTTGACAGAGCATATAATATTCTTTTAGAGAATAATCTTTTTGACGGCTGCACCTTGTTCATCGACTCCTTCAGCGGCTTTACCGCCCAGCAGCTAAAGCTCATAAGGCTTTTGCTCGGCAGGTGCAAAAACACCTATATCGCGCTTACCCTCGATCCCGACGGCATCCAAAACGAGGACGTATTCGCGACCTGCGGCGAAACATACAAAAGGCTGAAAAGATTAGCTGATAAGGATTTTATAAGCGTAGCATCTCCTGTGAAGCTGACGGCTTGTACGCGCTTCAATAATGACGAGCTCAGGGCTCTTGAGGCGTTTGCTTTTCGCAACATTAAGCCCTCCGAGCCGTACTCCTCGGTTCCCGAAAATGTGAAAATCTATCAGGCTTCCGATTCCTATGACGAGTGCGAGTACATAGCAAGGCAGATCAAGCGCCTGATTATAGAACAGGGATACAGGTATTCCGACATTTCTGTTATTTGCCACGAAACCGATAATTACAACGGAATACTCGACGTGATTTTTGAAAAGTACGAGATTCCGTATTTTATGGATATTCGCAAGGACGCCGCAATCAAGCCCGTGATTCGGTTTGTAAACTCCGTTTTCAGAATGATTCTCGACAATTTTGAGCGTGAGGACGTGCTTTCGCTCCTCAAAACCGGTCTGACCGTCAACACCTTTGAGGAAATCAGCGAATTTGAAAGCTACGTTTTTATTTGGAACATCAATAATTCCTCATTCAAAAATGAATTTACGCAAAATCCGCGCGGCTTTGCCGAAAACTTTACTAAATCGGACGAGCAATCCCTTGCGGCGGCGGAAAAGGTGAGGAGTTCCGTAATAGAGCCTGTTCTCGCTTTTAAGAATGAAATTAAAAACAAAAACGGACGGGAAATCTCAACTCTTCTCTACAAGCTGTTAGAGGATATGGGAGTGCCGGACGCGCTTAAAAATATGTATAACGAGTTTGCCGAAGCCGACGAGATTGATTTTGCCGACGAGCTAATTAGAATTTGGGAGCTTCTTATGGACGCGCTCGACAAAACCGTAGCCGTAATAGGCGATACCGAGCTTTCCGCAAGGCGCTACTACGAGCTTTTGTCAACCCAAATCCGTTCAATCAATTTTGCGGAGATTCCGCGCAAGCTTGACTGCGTAACGGTAACCACAGCCCAGCGAGTGCGAATCGCGTCCTGCAGGGCGGCGTTTGTAATCGGCTGCAACGACGGCGTATTTCCCGCCGCTCCAAAGTCATCGGGTTTGTTTTCTTCTTATGAGCAAAAGCTTTTGTCGCTTAATGACCTCAATTTTTTAGAGGACTTCGCCGATACCGCCAACCTCGAGCTGTATATGGCGTATTGCTGTATCACTTCGGTGTCGGACAAGCTGTTTGTCAGCTATCCAACGGTAAACTTAAAAGGAGAAAAGTTCAAGCCGTCTCAGATAATCGACGAGGTAGCCGAGACTTTCCCGAAAATTTCCGTGCTTGATAAAGCCGAGCTTGAATATTCAAACGACTACGTTGCTGGAGCGGACTCAATGCTCGCCCTAAAGCCCGCGTTTGAAGAATACGCGCTTTCGCTCGCGCGCGGACAGGAGCTTTCGGGCTTGCGTGAGTTTTTCGAAGATAACGGATATTTCAGCTCAAAAACCCAAGCCGTAATGCGCGCGGTAAAAAAATCACCGTTCGCTATTGAGGATAAGCGCAATTCCGAGCTGCTTTTCGGAGAAAATATGCATATTTCCGCCTCTCAGCTTGAAAAATTCAGCAACTGTCCGTTTTCGTATTTCTGCAACTACGGACTGCGAATCCGTGAGCGTTACCGCGCCGAGATTAACCCAATGGAGTACGGCACGCTGGTTCACTACATACTGGAGCTGTTTTTCGATACTTATGACAAATCCGAGTACAGCGTAATGAGCGATTCGCAAATCGAAGAATTTATCAACAACACGCTTTCCGACTATACGCTAAAGTATTTCGGCGGAGAGGATAACAAAACTCAGGCGTTTATGTTTGAGCTGAAAACCCTCGGCAGCAACGTTTTTGTGCTGCTCAGGCATATTATAGAGGAGCTTTCCCAAAGCGATTTCAGCGTAACCGACTGCGAGCTCAGTATTTCCGGCGATATTCCCGAGTACACCGTCACGCTTAACAACGGTCACTCCGTTTCAATCCGCGGCAGCGTGGACAGGGTAGACGTAATGGAAAAGGACGGCGTAAAGTACCTGCGCGTAATTGACTACAAAACAGGTTCCAAGGAATTCAGGCTCAGCGATATTCTTTACGGCGTAAACCTCCAAATGCTGATTTACCTTCATTCCATTGACGTAACAGGCAAGCAAAGGTACGGCGATATTGTTCCCTCGGGCGTGCTCTATATGCCTGCCGCAATCACGCCGATTTCCGCGGATAATCTCAGCGACGACAAGATAAAAAAGGAGCTTAACAAAAAGCTGAAAATGAAGGGCGTTGTGCTCGACAGCGGAGTTGTTTTGCACGGTATGGATAAAACCGACAGCGCCACCTATATTCCCGTAAAGCTTGAATTTGACAAGCGGCAGGCTTTGAGCAGGCTCAGCGAAGCGGAATTCGGCGCGGTGTTCAAAAAGCTTGACCGAACCGTAGCCGATATGGGGCAGAGGCTCTACGACGGAAAAATCGAGGCTTCGCCGCTGAAGGGATTCTACGACGGCTGTGATTACTGCCCCTATAACAGCGTTTGCGCGTACCGCCGCAGCGAACCGCGCAACGCCTTGCTGTATTCCGACAAGGCAAAGCTTATAGAAATGTTTAACGCGGAAGGCGGTGAGCAAAATGCCTGAATGGACAAGTCAACAAAAAAACGCGATTAATTCAACAGACGGCTCGGTTTTGGTTTCCGCCGCCGCGGGCTCGGGCAAAACCGCGGTTTTGGTAGAACGCGTAATAAATATGATTACGCGAGAGAACAACCCCGTTGACGCCGACCGTCTGCTGGTTGTAACCTTTACCCGCGACGCCGCCGCGGAAATGAAGCAGCGTATCGGCAAAGCCCTAAACTCGCTGATTAGGGAGAATCCGTACAATCCTTTTTTTATCGAGCAAAAAAAGAGGCTAAATAATGCACGAATTTCAACGATTGACAGCTTCTGCGGCGATATTGTCAGGGAGTATTTTCATTCTCTCGGAATTTCGTCCGATTACCGTATCGCGGACAGCGGCGAGCTTGAGGTTTTCAGCAAAAAAGCGCTCGACAAAACCTTTGATACCTTCTACAACTCAGACAACAGTGACTTTACCGCTTTGCTCAACGCATTTTCCTCAAAAAAGGGCGATTCCTCGCTCCGCAGGGTAATTCTCAAAATCTGTTCCTTTCTGTCAACCCAGCCGTTTCCTGACGTTTGGCTTGACAATATGATAGAAAATTACAGCGTAACCAATTTTTCAAAATCACTTTGGGGAAAAATTATCACCCTCAATATCGAGGATAACGTAAACCGCTTGATAAGCCTGCTCACAAGCGCCGAAAAATCGCTTGAAAACGAGCCGGAGCTTGCGGAAAAGTACCTTGAATATGTCATTCAGGACAAAAGCTTTCTTCAAAAGCTCCTGACCGTCCTTAAAGAGGACGACTGGAACAAGCTCATAAGCTGCATAAAAAGCTTTAATCCCAAAAAAGGAATACGCGCGCCCAAGGGCTACACGGATCACCCTGTAAAGCTTTCCGTCTGCAAAAAGAGAGAAACCGTAATCAAGGAAATTAATAAGCTGATTGAAACCTACGACTACACCGAGGACGAAGCGGACGCGGAATTGCTCGAAATAAAATCCCTGCTCACCGTTTTATTTAACATAGTAAAGGATTATTCGGCCAATCTTGAAAAGCTGAAAAAGGACAAAAACGTGCTTTCGTTCTCTGACGTGGAACAGCTTGCAGTCAGACTTTTGGCAAATTATAATCCCGAAACTGGGTTTGAAAAAACCGTCAGGGCAGAGGAAATCGCAAAGCGCTTTGACACGGTAATCGTTGACGAATACCAGGACGTAAACGACGTTCAGGAGCTGATTTTCAACTGCGTCTGTTCGGGCGATAACCTCTTTACCGTAGGCGACGTAAAGCAAAGCATCTACAGCTTCCGCCAGGCAAGACCGCAGATTTTCATAAACCGGCGGAACAGCTATGACCTTTTCAGCGAGGAAAATCCCGCCTATCCCGCGACGATAATTCTTGACAAAAACTTTCGCAGCCGCGCCGAAGTGTGCGACACAGTAAACTTTATTTTTTCCCGCTTAATGTCCAAGCGCGCGGCTCAGATGGACTACACCGAGGACGAGTATCTCTATGTCGGCGCCGCCTATGACGAGGCGGAAAACCGCGAAACCGAGCTTGTCCTGATAGAAAAATCCGCTTTTCCCGACGAGCTTTCAAAGGCGGACTTAGAGGCTTCGTATATTGCGGAAAAAATCTACCGGCTGATTAATTCGGGCTTTAAGGTGACCGACAAAAACGGCGTCCAAAGGCGCGCTGTGTTCGGCGACTTTGCGGTAATTCTCAGGAACACCAGCTCGGGAGGAATGTTCTCTTCAAAGGAGGACGGCAAGCGCAAGGGCGCGACTGAATTTGTCAAAAATCTAATCAAACGCGGAATACCCGCCTATTGCGAGGATACCGACAATTTCTTTGAGGCGCAGGAAATTCAGCTTCTCTTAAACTTCCTCAGAATTATCGACAATCCCTCGCTCGACATTCCAATGCTCTCGGTAATCTGCAGCCCCATTTACGGCTTTACCCCCGACGAGCTTGCCGTAATCAGGGCGAATAACCGCTACATAAGCCTTTATTCATCACTTTGCAGGTTCAGGGAGCAAAATACAAAAATTGATGAATTTTTGACCGAGCTTGACCGCCTTAGGCACTATTCGTCAGTCTGCACAGTTGACGAGCTTATCGGCAGAATCCTTGACGCCACAGCCCTCGGCGCGATAACCGCCGCGGTAAAGGGCAGAGATTCCGCTCAGAAAAACATAAACCTTATGCGAGTGTACGCGCGTGATTTTGAAAAAAACGGCTACAAATCCCTGTCCGACTTCATAGCTTTTATCGACAGGATGATTGAGTCCGACAGCGCGCTCAGCGCGGCTTCAAACGCGGACAGCTCAACCCTGAACGGCGTAAGGGTGCTAAGCATTCACAAGTCAAAGGGTCTTGAATACCCCGTGTGCTTTATCGCCGACACAGCTCACCGTTTTAATGAAACCGAATTCAGAGAGGACGTTTTGATAGACAGCAACGCGGGGCTCGGAATAAAGCAC
>CAJOLF010000010.1 GCA_905235295.1 uncultured Ruminococcus sp.
GTTTTAAGCTCGGCGGTGGTGTTGATGTAGGCAACAACCGTGTAGCCGGGGAAGCTCTTTTTCACCTGTGAAATCAGCGACTTGTCCATCTGGTCCGCCATTGAGCAGCCCGCGAGCGGCTGCGCGAGGACTACCTTTTTATCGGGAGAAAGGATTTTGCAGGTCTCCGCCATAAAACGGACGCCGCACATCAAAATATTTTTATTTTTTGCTTTTGACGCGTCAACGCTCAGCTTGTAGCTGTCGCCCGTGTAATCGGCAATCTCGCAGATTTCCCTCGCCTGATAGCTATGCGCCAGAATACAGACGTCCTTTTCCTTTTTAAGTTCGGTTATTTTTTGCTGAAGCTCTGAAACATTCATATCAAGGTTCCTTTCCGGATTTTTTCTGAAGCTTTTCCACAACCATTATACATTCGAAATGCAAACTATGCAATAGAATCTCATAAAA
Organism: uncultured Ruminococcus sp.; assembly: GCA_905235295.1. Classification (GTDB taxonomy): domain Bacteria; phylum Bacillota; class Clostridia; order Oscillospirales; family Acutalibacteraceae; genus Ruminococcoides. The sequence continues at coordinate 451 of CAJOLF010000010.1, forward strand.
ATACTCGGCAAATTGGCAAAACAACGGTAAAAAATCGAATTTTTCGGCTGATTTGGAGAAAGTTTACTTAAAAAAGCACTTTACATTTGAATATCTATGTGATATAATATATGCGATTAAAAAGCAACGATTTATAATTATTATAACCAAGATACGGAGGAATTTATTATGAAGAAGTTAATTGCAGCTATGGCAGCAGTAATGATAATGGCATTCTCGGCTGTTCCGGTGTTTGCCGCCAATGTTGTAAGCCCGGTAGCTACAACCCAGCCGGCAACAGAGCCCACTACATCTACAGTTAAAAAGGACAACACTCCCGTTTCTCCCAAAACAGGAACCGACAGTGTTGCGGCTTATTCTGCAATAGCGTTATCAGCGGCTGCGTGCGGCGCAGCGACCTTGTTTGCCGTTAAAAAGGCAAAGAAGTAATTTTACCGGGTATTAAAGCCTCTTTCTATAAGAGGCTTTTTTTCGTAATGTATAGTTTTCGGAGGTGTTTGCGTGAAAAGAAAAAGGAACAAGGCGATTATTGCAATCATTGTTCTTTTTGCGCTTATCTTTGTCGGCGCCGCGGGATTTATGATTTATAAAGCGATAAACAGCTCGGCGGCGGGCGACAGCTATGATAAAATCGCAAGCTCCTACGCGTCTAATATTGACGCGACCTCTGCGGCAGCTGACACCACTCAGGAGAAAACCGAAAAGCTTGCCGAAAATCCCGTGGATATTCCCGAGCTTTCGGCGGAAAATCCCGATATTTACTCGTGGATTTATATTCCGAATACAAACGTGAATTATCCCGTGGCTCAAAGCGCCGAGGACGATAATTTTTATCTTGATCACAATATCTACAAAAGCTACAGCTTTCCGGGAACAATCTATTCTCAGTCGTGCAATAAAAAGGACTACTCCGACAGGGTAACCGTGCTGTACGGTCACAATATGCTCGACGGCTCAATGTTCGCGACGCTTCACAATTTTTCTGATCCCGGATTTTTTGAAGAAAACAAATATTTTTACGTATATACCGAAAACCGCAAGCTGACCTACGAGGTCGTTTCCGCCTATATTTATGACGACAGGCATATTATGAATTCGTTTAATTTTTTGGACGATGACGTTTATGCCGAATGGCAGGCGGAGGCGCTTAACCCAAGGTCGGTATCAAGCAACGTCAGAAGCGGCGTTAAGCTTAATTTGAACGATAAAATGCTTGTCCTAAGCACCTGCCTTAACGGAGGCGGAGACGGACGCTACTTAGTACAGGGGGTACTTGTAAAAGATGAGCAAACCGGGTGAACACGGGTTCACGTGGGATAATGACGATGCGCAGACAGGCACGGATGATGTGCTTCGGGTTGGAGAAAAAACTCAGGTCGCAAAAGATGATAGAACCATAAAGGACGATTTGCAGGATTATATTTTTATGAATCCGAGGAGAAAGAAGAAACATTCGGGCAAATCGTCAAGTCATAAATCCCGGCGTAAAAAAAGAAAAATGAAAACATGGAAAAAGGTTTTGATTTCCATAGCGTGCGTGCTGATGTCGCTTGTGCTGATAATGGTGGGTACGGTGGTTTTCCTTGTTTTCAAAGGACAAAACGAGCTTATAGGCGGAGAAATCCAAATTACCGCTCCCGATACATTGGACGCTTCGCTTCAGGAGGGCGGCAAATATGTCGTTTATAACGGCGAAACGTATAAACTGAACGAAAACATAACCAGTATGCTGTTTATGGGCGTCGATAAAAGAGATATGGACGACCTCGGAGAAATGGGCGCGAACGGTCAGGCGGATGTTATCGTCCTTTTGGCGATAGATTTTAACAACCGCAAGCTTACCCTGATAAATGTTCCGAGAGATACAATGACGGACGTCTCGATTTATTCGACGGCGGGTTATTACACTGGTATGCAGCGGCAGCAAATCTGCCTTTCCTATGCCTACGGAGACGGCAAGGAATCAAGCTGTGAAAATACCGTGACCTCGGTGCGTAGGGTATTTTACAACATTCCTGTCAACACTTACTTTTCGCTTGACCTTGACGGTATTTCCGCGATTAATGATATTGTGGGAGGAGTAGATGTTGTTTCTCCCGAAACAATAGAGCAGTTTACCAAGGGACAGCAGTATCACCTGCAGGGAATGCAGGCGGAAAGATTTGTAAGAGCCAGAGTTCACGACAGAGCCGAAGCCAATATACTAAGAATGGAGCGCCAGCAAATCTACGCCAAGGGCTTTATGGAAAAGGTTATGTCTGAGGTAAAGGAGAATCCTTCGACAGCGGTCAGCCTGTTTAACGAAAGCTCACCGTATTCGTGTACAAGCCTTAACGCGTCAAGGGTTATGTATATGGCTCAGGATATTGCCATGCACGGCTCGCTCAACGCCGAGTTTATTACGGTTCCGGGAAAATCAACGCTCAACGAAAACGAATACGCTGAGTTTAATATCAGCGAAAAAGAGTTTTATGAGCAGTTTTTGAGCGTGTTCTATGAGAAAATTTAATTGAATAATCAAAACAGCGCTTTCGGTCAAAAGCCGAAGGCGCTGTTTGTATATTTTCAATTTGAGTCAAAAAATAATACCGCGATAAATTATACCGCAAAGAATGTCTGCTTTTTATTAGGTATTAGTATTAATAACTAAATCAAAACCTGGTCAAATTCGTAGAGCGCTTCGTTTATCTCAAAGCGGTTATAATTCTGTTTTAGAATAAAGAACTCGATAATTATATCAAATTTACTGCTGTGCGACAGCGCATAGCCTGCCTTCATAAGCAGCTCTTTGGTTTCGTCCAGACTAAGCTCAAGCGCGACCGCGAACGCGACGGCGGTAGGCTTGCTCGGCTTGTATTGGGGGTTGGAGCGGATTTTTGAGAAAAGCTTGCGGTCAATACCTGCCTTTTTGTAGCAGCCTGCGTCGGTCATATTTTTCTCGTCAATTTTCCTGAGCAGCATCTCGGAAAAGCTCTCGTCAAGCGTGCCGAGCATATCCTCAAGGCTTTTTTCGGCTTTTGTAAATTTAGGAGCGGCGGCTGTTTGTGCGGGAGCGGAGTAATCGCGCCGGGGAGCCGTTGCTTTCGCTCCGGTAAAATTTTTTTGCGCGCTGTTTTCGGGAGGAGCGGCGGCTGTCGGAACGTTGCTTATTTTTTCAATTCTATTGCAAGACGGCGCGGGAAAAGCTTCCTCGGAATATAAAACGCCGGTTTCCTCATCGACCGAATAATCGCTTGCTTCAAGGTTGGCGTCGATAAAATTTTTCAGCTCGGTAATATATTCCGAGCTTAGGTTTTTGCGCTTTGGCTTTCTAAAAAACATAATATCACCCTTAACGCTCATTATAGCATTAAAAAAACAATTTGTAAATGTCGCTTTTGAGGCGACCAAAACATCCTCCGTATGAATTATTATATAGTTGTCAAAGGACAAAACAACAAAAATAATTTTACGGAGGTATTTATTATGACAAAGAAAAACAACATCACCGAAATCGTATTCATTCTGGACAGAAGCGGCTCTATGGGCGGACTTGAAAAGGACACAATCGGCGGATTCAACTCTATGATTGAAAAGCAGAAAAAGCAGGACGGAACGGCTTATGTTTCCACCGTGCTGTTCGACCACGAAAGCGTTGTTCTTCACGACAGAGTTCCGATTGAAAAAATCGAGCCGATGACGGATGAGGATTACACCGTAAGGGGCTGCACTGCGCTTCTTGACGCTGTGGGCGGAGCAATTAAGCATATCTCAAACATCCACCGCTACGCAAGGAAAGAGGACGTGCCGGAGCACACAATGTTTGTAATCACAACCGACGGAATGGAGAACGCCAGCAGGCGCTACAGCAGCCTCGACATCAAAAAGCTTATTGAGAGCAAAAAGGAAGAGGGCTGGGAGTTTCTGTTCATCGGGGCTAACATTGACGCGGTGGCAACCGCCAACACCTACGGAATCTCAGAGGACAGAGCCGTTAACTACAACGCCGACGGAATGGGAACGGAGGTTTTATATGAGTCGGTCTGCGAGGCGGTATCGAGCGTTCGCGGCGGCAGAAAGCTCAAAGCGAGCTGGAGCGAGAAAATTAACAAGGATTACAATAACAGGAAAAGATAATTTCAGCGTTTTCGGGCGGTACGGCATTGGCTGTGCCGCTCCTTTTTAATGGTATATTCACGTGTCGGCAAAATAAAGCCTTCAAAAAAAGCGTATTGCACAAAAAAGGGCGAAGATGAAGCTGCCATCTTCGCCCGGAGCGTTTTTAATTGTCGGTTGTCAGTTTGCGGCTGACGAGGTGCTCGAATTTGAGCTTGTATCTCCGCCCGAGAGCCTGTCCTCATAAATGAACTTTGCGAATTCAAGGCGCTGAGCGTTCATATCGGCAATCGCAATAACCGAACCGACCGGGGTATCGTTTTCGTAATACCAAAGTCCCTCGGTAGGAACATAGCTTTGCTCAACCGTGTAGGAAAGGTAGGTCGGCGCGTGAGAAACCAGCGCGGTAATCTCCGCCTTTTTGAGGTTTGTGGTTACCATGGGACCGACAGTGCTTACGATTGATACAATCTTTGCCAGGTCGGCGCCCTTGAGGTCGTTAAACATCTTTTCAAGCAGCTTGCGCTGACGTGAGGTTCTGTCCCAATCGTCGCCGTCAATTCCGATTTCGTTGTTGTCCTCGCCCTTGGAAAGACCGCGGTCACGCGCGTACCAAAGCGCTTCCTGTCCGTTTAGGTGAACCATACCCGGAGCGTCCTTGATAGTTGTGTATTCGTCAACCTGTTCGTTTTTGTACATCTGGTAGTTGATGTAGTCAATCTCGTCCTGGGTAACTTCCATATCAATGCCGCCGAGGGTGTCGATAATGTCGATAAAGCTGTCAAAGTCAACAACCGCGTAACGGTCTATTTTGATACCGAAGTTCGCTTCAATCGTTTCGATTGTGAGCTTGGGACCGCCGTAGGTGTAGGCGGCGTTGATTTTGTTCTCGCCGTAGCCGGGGATATAAACGTAGGTGTCGCGCTGGAACGAGGTAAGCTTGAGCTTTTTGTGCCAGTTGTCAATCGACATCATAATCATTGTGTCGGTTCTGCCGTATTTGTCGTCGCCGCTGTTGTCCTCGCCAAACAGCATAACGTTAAGAACCTTGCTGTCCTGGAGCAGCTGACCGTCGCCGATTGTAAGCTGGGTTCCATCGCCGGAAAACTCCGCCGCGAGCGTTGTCGAGGTGGAATCGGGGGTGTCGTTGTTGCCGGAAATATCAACAAAGTTCAGCGAGTTGAGCAACGCGTAGTAATAAACCATCGCGCCTCCGCCCAGCATAAAGAGTATTGAAAATATTAGACATAAAATTCTTACTGTCCTGCCTTTTTTGTTGTAAAGCTTAAATACCTGGGTGTTTGAGCTTATATCAACCAAATGGCGGTTTGAGTTTGCCATAATGCTCCTCCCGTAAACAGTTTGAAAATCTGAAATACGTAATATAGTCAATTTTTATTATACCACATTATTCCAATAAATAATTCTATTTTAGAATTATTTATTTTCCGAGTGACAAAATTTGCCGCCGAAAACAGTATTTTTTTGACAGAGATAATCAAAAAATCGGAATAAAACGGTTATTAGAGAATAGTATGAAAGGTAAAATCACTCAAATTCATCGAGCGAAAGCGAGAACGAAGGCAAAAACTCGCGCTCAAAAACCTCCGCCTCGGGCAGGTTCATATCGCGGATTGACTTTTGGATTGTTTCCTTTGCCGCTTTAAACTCGTCGTTGCCCATACGCATTTCCTCAATGCACTTGATAAGCGCCGAAAACCTGTCGGCTGCCTTTACATATTTGCGAAGCTCGCTGTCGTTTTCTCCGCTTTGTTTAAGAATATCCCTGTAATCCTCTCTGAAATCCTCGGGCAAAAGCTCTACGAGCCTGTCCGCCGCCTTGTCCTCAATATCCTTGTAGGCGTCCTTGATTTCCGGGTTATAGTACTTTATCGGGGTGGGCATATCGCCTGTGATAATCTCGGTGGAATCGTGAAAAACCGCGAGCAGAGCGGCGCGCTGAGCGTCGAGATTCCCGCCGAAGCGCTTGTTGTGAATGAGCACCAGGCAGTGGGTGAGAATCGCCACCTGCTCGCTGTGCTCGCTGATATTCTCAAGCCTTGTGTTGTTCATCAGCCCCCAGCGGTTGATGTATTTCATCCGCGAGAGCATTGCGTAAAAATGTGAAGATTTCATAATTTTAGCTCCGTAAAAAATATTTTGGAAAAATAGTGCAAAAACGCGCAGATTGTGTTATAATATATTGATACTATATTTATTATACTAATTTTATGATAAATGTCAAAGTTTATTGCAGGGAGATTTTTAAATGGGGGCAAAAATACAGCGCTTCAAGCCAAATAACGGTCTATATTTGCTTTTGACCTTTATAATCGGTCTTGTCGCGGCGGCAGCGTTGTTTATACCTTTTATTGTGTATCAGGACGGGGTGTTTTATTACTTCGGAGATTTTAATGTTCAGGAAATCCCGTTTTATCAGATGCTTCACGCCGCCGTCAAAAACGGAGAGCTCGGGTGGAACCACCTCACGGATTTGGGAAGCGACACAATCGCGAGCTACAGCTTTTACCTTTTGGGCAGTCCGTTTTTCTGGTTGACAATTCCCTTTGACAACGATTTTGTTCCCAATCTGATAGGACCCTTGCTGATACTCAAATTTGCCTGCGCGTCGGGCGCGGCGTATGTTTATCTGCAGAGGTACGTGGAGTTTAAGCCGTTCGCTGTGATGGGAGGACTGCTATACGCGTTTTCGGGATTTTCGATTTACAACGTGTTTTTCTTCCACTTTCACGAGCCGATGATAGTTTTTCCGCTGCTTTTGGCGGCTCTCGACGCGTTTTTGTATGACAGGCGCCGCGGAATTTTCGCGGTTGCGGTGTTCGCCGCGTGCGTAATCAACTACTACTTCTTTGTGGGACAGGTGCTCTTTGTAATAATGTACTACCTGATGATTACCCTTACAAAGACCTATAAATTTAAAATTAAAGACACCTTGCTTTTGGCGTCGGAAATTTTAATCGGCTTTGCCGCCACGGCGTTCATACTTCTGCCGTCGGTACTGGGGCTTTTGGGCAACCCGAGGCTTGACAGCTATCCGAAGGACTGGGCGGCGCTTGTTCACGACAAGCCTCAGCGCTACTGGCTTTCCGTTTTGGCGTTCTTTTTCCCGGCGGATATGCCCGCTATGCCCACCTTTACTCCCGACTCAAACTGCAAGTGGGCGTCGGTCGCGGGCTGGCTGCCGCTGTTCGGTATGACTGGTGCAATCGCGTACCTGCAGCTCAGGAAGCGTGACTGGCTCAAAAAGCTGATTTGCCTGCTGATTCTGTTCGCGATGGTTCCGGCGCTCAACAGTATGTTCCAGCTTCTAAACATCTCGATTTTCTACGCGAGATGGTACTATATGCTTGTGCTGATGTTCGTGCTCGCGACCGTCAGGGCGGTTGAGGACAGGCGTTCGGACTGGAACCGTGCGCTTATTTGGTCGGCGGGAATCACGTTCGGAGCAACGCTGATGATAGGTCTTATGCCGGGAATTATCAAGGGCGAGGACGGTCAGGAGGACACGTTAGTCATGGGCGTTCAGGCGGACAGAATCCGTTTTTGGATTTACGCTCTGTTCGCGATTATGAGCCTTTTGGCGTTCGCGCTGATATATAAAAAATTTATGAAAAACAAGCTCAGCTTCTTCATTGCCGCAACCTCGGCGACGGCGCTGGTCGCGCTTTTGTCGTCGTACTTTATAATCGGCACCGGAGTTTTGAGCAGCGGCACCACAAATACAATAAAAAATGATATTATAAACTCGCGCGAGGATATTGAGATTGACGACCTTGAGGACGTCCGGAGCGATTTTTACAAGTGCGTTGACAATACTTCAATGTTCTGGAAGGTGCAGAGCATAAACTGCTTCCAAAGCTCGGTTTCCCCGTCTATTATGCAGTTTTATCAGGCGTTGGGAATCAAGCGCGACGTTGCCTCACGTCCTGATTTTTCGGCGTACGGGTTAAGACCTCTGCTGAGCACAAAGTACTACTTTGACTATAACCTTGACAACGGAGATTACACCGTTGACAAAAGCTTTGTGGACAACAGGGGCGTTACAAAAATGCCCGGCTGGAAGTACCTTAAAACCTGCAATCATTTTGACATTTACCTTAACGAAAACTATATCCCAATGGGCTTTTGCTTTGACAGCTTCATCACAGAGGAGGAGTTTGAGCGCATTAAGGAGGCCAACCGTTCGGAGGCTCTGCTCAACGCGCTGGTTCTCAGCCGCGAGCAGATGGAAAAATATTCCGACATCACGGGTTACTCGGAAGAAAAATACTCCGCGCTTTACGGACAGAAGCCCGAAAGCTTCAAGAGCGTGGTCGATTCCTACTCCTACGGTGCGAATCAGCTCAAATACGCCTGCGACAAACTGAAAAGCAACACCTGCGAAAGCTTTGAATATACCGATAACGGCTTCAAAGCGGTGTATAATAACACGGGAGAGGCAAATCTGCTGTTCTTCAGCGTGCCGTACAGCGAGGGCTTTACCGCGAAGGTAAACGGCGCCGACGTTGACGTTGAAAAGGCAGACTACGGGCTTATGGCGGTCAAAATTCCCGCTTATACAAGGTGCGAGGTTGTCTTTGATTACCGCACGCCCGGGCTTGATTTGGGAATAAAAATCAGCCTGTGCGCGCTCGGAGCGTACATTGTGTATATGCTCGCGCTGCTGGCTGCCGCGGTTGTTAAAAAAATAAAAAATCACGGAAAATCCAACGTCCGTGATAACTGGAGAGAAATATAATGAAATTCGGTGATAAAATTCTTGATTACAAAGACGAGCTTTTTGATGATCTCAACAAGCTTTTGAGCCTTGAATCTATTGACGGAGTAAAGCCGGAGGAGTGCGAAAAGGCGCTTGGTTTTATGCTGTCACGCGCGAGGGACTTCGGGCTTGAGGGCGAGCGCGTTACGGACAAGAGCGCTCACGTTCAGCTTGGAAGCGGCGGAAAGCTGTGCGGTGTTTTGTCACACCTTGACGTTGTGCCTGCGGGCAACAACTGGAGCGTCAATCCGTTCGCGCTCACCGAGCAGAACGGCAGGCTCTACGGCAGGGGAATCGCCGACGACAAGGGCGCTTCGCTTGTAAGCCTTTACTGCCTGCGCGCGCTAAAGGAAAACGGAGTTCAGGGCAAAAACACCCTGCGCGTAATTTACGGAACCGCTGAGGAAACGGGTATGGAGGATATGGACGGTTACTTTAAGGCCCAGCCCTTGCCCGACCTCGCCTTTACGCCCGACAGCGAATACGGAATCGGCTTTGCGGAAAAGGGAATTTTGCAAATTAAAATCTCCACCCCGACGAACGAGGCAAAGGTTCTTTCTCAGTTCCACTCGGGCAAGGCGGTGAACGCCGTACCTGACATCGCCTATGCGCTGCTCGATTCATCCGACTACGACGAACAGCGGCTTATGCGCCTTGCGGACGCCGGCGGCGGAAACTTTGAATTTAACTATACCATTGACGGCTTGATGATTATAAGCCGCGGAAAGGCGGCTCACGCCTGCCAGCCCGAAAAGGGAGTCAACGCCGCGGCGGAGCTGATTGATTTAATCGCAAACGCCTACGACGTTGAGGACATCGGAACGCTGTGCTCGTTTATTGATTACGCGCTGAACCGCGAAACAAACGGCAGGTCGTTCGGAATCAAGATGAGCGACGCCGTTTCGGGAGCTTTGACCGTGAACCTCGGAACCGTCCACATCGAGGATGAAACCGCATTCGCGGAGCTGGACATCCGCTATCCCGTAACAGTCAACGGCGATTATGTTTTCAGGCAGTTCAAAAACGTTGCCGAGCGCAGTGGAATCAAGGTGGAGATTACCCATCACGAAAAGCCGCTGTATGTGAAAAAGGACAGCGAGCTTATCGGGCTTTTGAGCGGCGCCTACGAGAGCGTAACGGGAGAAAAGCCCGAGCTTTACTCCTCCGGCGGAGGAACCTATGCGCGCAAGCTGGGCGGAAACGGAGTTGCCTTCGGTCCCAACTTTAAAGGCGACGACATTAGAATGCACAACGCGGACGAAAGCGTTGACAAGCAGAATTTTTTGAAGCACATGCAGATTTGCCTTGAGGCAATGTACAGACTTTATACAGAATAACAGAGGGCGTTATGAATAAGGAAAAATTGGTAAAAAAACAAGCGAGAGAGGCTATGAAGGGCAACACCCTGCCGATTATCGCGGGAATATCCTTGGCGGTTGTTTCGGTAATTTTTGTTGAATACCTGATGTATTTTTTCTGGGCCATTTTCGGAGCGGTTGACTTTGAAACCGAAGAAATGAACGCGGCTGCCAAGCTGCCGTATTTCTTGACTTTGGCGGGCGGAGTAATAATCGGCACCCTGATTTCGCCGATAATAAACGGAGTATTCAAAACCGCCTCCAACGCGGTCATAAACAAGGACTGCAATGTGACCGATGTGTTCTTCTTTTTCAGAAGCGGACGAGTATATATGAAAACAATGCTGATTAATATGGCGCTGTTTTTGATTTACGGCACGCTGACTTCTTTATTTCAGGGAGCTATGGTTAGTCTGATGGGCACCGACGGCGCCTTGGGAGTTACGGCAATGGTAATTTCGGGAGTTTTTAAATTTCTTGTTTACGCGTGGTTCATACACTACCCGCTTTGCCTTTACGCGATTGACGACAGCAAAAGCGCGCTGAGGTATATGTTCGGATATATCGGATTTTCTTTCAGGCATTTTGGGGCGCTGATAAGGCTTGCGTTCAGTATGCTCGGCTGGATTTTGCTCTGCTTTTTTGTAGTTCCGCTTCTCTACGTCGGTCCGTACGCGCTTTGCGCCGCGATAAATTCCGCGCGCTGGCTCAAAAAGCTCGACGACGAAAAGGCCGCTCACAAATACGCTCCTATGCAAACCTACACGGGATACACAGGACAGTAATCAGGTGAAAAAATGGTAGTTTCGCTTTGTATGATAGCCTACAACGAATCTGAGGCTATTCAGGGATTGTTCAGCGATATTGCTTTGCAGGACTATCCTCACAACAAAATCGAGGTCGTTTTTGTTGACAGTATGTCCACGGATTCAACCTACGAAAGAATGGAAGAATTTAAGAACACCGACTACGGATTTTTGGATGTTCGCATTGTTCAGTGCGCCAAGCGCAACCAGGCGTTTTCGTGGAATGCCGCGCTTATGACGGCGACCGGCGACGTGATAATCCGCGTAGACGCCCACGCAAGGATTCCGCGCAATTTTGTATCGCGCAATGTTTACAACATCAAGCAGGGCGAAAACGTTGTCGGCGGAGGCAGACCGAACATCAGCTCAAACGTCAGCTCGTGGAAGATGACGCTGCTTGCCGCCGAGGATTCGCTCTTCGGAAGCTCGGTCGCGGCGTACAGAAGACCGTCGGTTGAAAAGGAATATTTGGACAGCCTGTTCCACGCGGCGTACCGCAGAGAAGTCATCGCGACGGTCGGCGGCTTTAACGAAAATTTGGGTCGCACCGAGGATAATGAGTATCACTACCGCATCAGGCAGGCGGGCTACAAATTGTGCTGCTGTCCCGACATTATCTCGTACCAACATTCGCGCAACACGCTTAAAAATATGATAAGGCAAAAGTTTTCAAACGGCAGGTGGATCGGTCTGACCGTCTCGGAGTGCCCGGGCTGCTTGTCTTACTTCCACTTTGCGCCGTTTTTGTTTGTAATAGCGCTTTTGGCGCTGTCATTTGTCGCATTTTTAGGTCATCCGATTTTCCTGTACGTGTTCCTGCTGATTTACGGTATGTTTGACTTTGTAAATACCGTGGGCTGCTGTACGGTCAAAAACATTCAGCCGCAGTTTATCTTTCTGCCGTTTATTTTTCCGCTTCTTCACGTGTCATACGGCGTCGGAACAATTATCGGTCTGCTGCAAATTCCCTTTTGGCGCAGAAAAATCCGGAACAGCCACGCCAAGGAGCACATAGAAAAGGTTAGGCGCAAGGTTATTAAGCACACCGTGCAAAGGTAAAGATTATTATGGATAAGGTTGAACTGACACCCGAGCTTCTGCGCGAGCTTCAGCTAAAGCAGCTTCCGATGCTCGAATATTTCAGGGATTTTTGCGAGAAAAACAACCTGACCTTCTACCTGATCGGAGGAGGTCTTATCGGCGCGCTCAGAAACGGCGGCTTTGTTCCGTGGGACGACGACGTTGACGTTATGCTGCCCAGGGAGGACTACGAAAAGCTTCCGCGGCTTTGGCGCGAGCAGAATGCCGACGGCAGGTTCAGACTGCTGAAAACCGATGACGATATGTTCACGGGCAACATTTTTATCACTATTACCGACACAAACTACACTATGGTAAAAACCAACCAGACCGAGGTTGACATTCCTCACGGACTGGTGCTCGACGTTTTTCCGCTCGACGTTAGTCCCGACGGCAGGCTCGCAAGGAAAATGCAGCTTATGTGGACAATGATTTACTCGCTGTTTTTGGCTCAGGTCGTGCCGGAAAACAACGGCGGAATTATGGCGCTGGGCAGCAGGGTTCTGCTCGGGATTTTCAGAGGCAAAAAAATCAGGAATAAAATCTGGCGCGCCGCCGAAAAGCGTATGAAAAAATATAAGCTCAGCGAGAACAAGTGCGTAACCGAATTGTGCTCGGGACCAAAGTGGATGGTTCCCGAATACCCGAAGCGGATTTACGAGGGCGTTGACTACGTGACCTTTGAGGGGCTGAGGATGCCGTGTATGAAGGGCTATGACGAGTATCTGACAATGGTGTTCGGCGACTATATGACTCCGCCGCCCGAGGAGCAGCAAAAGCCGCATCACGACATCGCCTACCTTGACCTCAACACACCCTGCGAGGTGTACGACAGCAGGAGAAAGAATGAATCTGAGAACAGATAACTGGACAGACGGCAGCTACAGCGAATTTGTGGAATTACTGAAAAGCTTAGCGGACGCCGAATACAAAAAATTCCATTCTTCACTTGTCCCGACCGACGACAGCGACAGCTTTATCGGCGTGCGTATGCCGAAAATGAGGGAGCTCGGCAAGGAGATTTCAAAGGGAAACCCGAGGTCGTTTCTCGCGGTGTGCAAATGCGGATATTATGAGGAAAAGATGGTCAGGGGAATCGTCGTCGGACTGATTAAGCCCAAAGACTTCGGCGACTTTACGGCTCTTGCCGACAGCCAGCTTCCGTTTATCTGCAACTGGGCGCTGTGCGACTGCTTTTGCTCGGGGCTTAAATATGTAAAAAAGTGCCGCGCGGAGTTTTTTGAGCATATAAAATCAAGGTACCTGAACAGCGCCAATCCGTGGAAAGTCAGGGTTGCGCTTGTGCTTATGCTCAACTATTACCTTGACGATGAATACATTGACGAGGTTCTGCGGCTGACAGACGGCGTTTCGCTTGATCACTATTACGTTAAAATGGCTCAGGCGTGGCTGATTGCCACCGCCGTGGCTAAGTGCCGGGAGCAGACGCTTGATTACCTTAAACACGCGAATATCCCGGACGACACGTTCAACAAGGCTGTTCAAAAGTCAGTCGAAAGCTTCAGGGTGGACGACGAAACAAAGGCATACCTTAAAACTCTGAAGAAAAGGATTGACAAATAAATAATTAGTAATATAATAATAACAGAGGTTGTCTTCGGGGCGGAGTGAAATTCTCCACCGGCGGTGAGCAAATTTTTGTAAGTCCGCGAACAGGCAAATTGCCTGCCGAGCCTGTGGGATTCAGGCACCGACGGTTACAGTCCGGATGAAAGAAGATGCGGTTTATACGGTTCTGCCGAATTTAATCAGCACCAAACGCCCGACGTACAATGGTATGTCGGGCTTTGTTTTTCCAAAGACGCCTTAGAAAATTTCATACTAATCTTAAAGGATTAGTATCAGGAGGTCTTTTTATGACGCAAACAAATTCTTATTCAAAAGGAAAAACGGTTGCCTCAATGGCAATGCTGACGGCGCTCGCGGTTACGGCGGACATTTTTTTGAGGATTCCGAACATCGCGGGATTTTTGACCTATGAGCCGAAGGACGTAATTATCACAATCGGCGCATTCATCTTCGGACCGCTCGCGGGCTTGGCAATGGCGCTGGTTGTGTGCCTTGTGGAAATGGTAACCGTCAGCTCGACAGGCTTAATCGGGCTGCTAATGAACTTTTTGGCTTCCGCGGCGTTCGCGGGCGTAGCATCGCTGATATACTGCCGCAAAAACACAATGCTCAGAGCGGTAATCGGACTTATCGCGGGTTCGCTCTCGATGGTCGCGGTAATGCTGCTCTGGAACTACATTATGACTCCGATTTATATGGGCGTTCCGCGGCAGGCTGTGCTCGATATGTTCCTGCCCGTGCTCATTCCCTTTAACGCGATTAAGGCAGGGCTCAATTCCGCGCTTGTGCTGCTTCTCTACAAGGGCGTAGTAACCGCGCTGAGAAAAACCGGGCTTATCCCGACGCGGGCGAGCCACGACGGCGGCAACAGAAGAGCAAACACAATTACGGTTGTGATTGTTTCGGCAATCGCCGTTGCAACGCTGCTGCTTGTTATGCTGATTTTCGCGGGTATAATTTAGCTTGACAAAATTTTATAAAATGGTATAATAAAAATATAAAACAGAGTAGAAAGCTGCGCGTAAAGTGTTTTGCGGACGGGGAGTTGCCGCAAAAACGAAGGGATTTTTCCTGCGGTGCGGTTTTCGCATCCCGCTGTAGGCTTTTGCAAAAATTTATGGCGGACAGTTATCTGTCCGCCTTTGTTTTTGAGCGGGGGAATAGGAGGAAATATGTATTTTGTACGCACTTTTGTTAATTCGGCAAAAGAACTAAAAAAGCTTTATTCACTTGCGGCAATCGCTATGCTGCTCGCGCTGAGGGTTGTGCTCGGTCTTTTTGCCAACGCTACGCTGCCGATGTTTGGCAACGTGGTAAAAATCAGCGGCTCGTTTTTGCCTATTGCCGTTGCGGGCGCTATGTTCGGACCCGTTCCCGCGGCTTTGGTCGGCGCGCTGGGCGACGTTATCTCGTTTATGATTGCACCTATGGGCTCCTACATTCCGGGCTTTACAATCAGCGGCGCGCTCACGGGACTTATTTACGGCTTTGCGCTGTACAAGGACAGGGTGACAATCCCGAGGGTAATCATCAGTTGGATGATAAATATGATAACAGTGGAAACGTTTTTGGCGGCGTTCTGGTTCTATATTTTTTATAACCCGGGTTACGAAACGCCGTACCTTGTGTTCTTGTCAACCCGCTTCATCAGCGTAGCGGTGAAATGTATTCCCGAAATCCTGCTGATTTACGGCGTGGGAAAGCTGACGGCAAAGCTCGATAACAGACTGGGACAAAGTTATGGAAATTTTAATTAACGCCGTCGTGTTAACGGTAACGCAGTCCGTTCGACAGCGTAAATACCAAAAAAATAAGCGCTTCCGTTTTTGCGGAAGCGCTGAATTTTTGTACTTGTTGAGTTATAACCGAACAAGAAAACTCTTGTTCTCAGCTAAATAAGGTAATTTAATGCTACGTTAATCTTCGGGAAACCGTTTTTGCCGGCATAACCGACTTGTCCGTCCCGACTTGGGTGAAGCGTTGAGGTGTTGTCCAAATCTTTGATTTGGGTAACAACACCCATGCAAAGCTCACGCTTCTACTTAGCGAACTCAGCCGCGCGGATTTCGCGGATGATATTTACCTTTATCTGACCGGGATATTCGACCTCGTCCTCAATCTTTTTACAGATTTCCCTTGCGAGGGGAACCATTCTCTCGTCGTTAACAACCTCGGGTTTAACCATAACCCTGATTTCGCGTCCCGCCTGAATAGCAAAGGAACGCTCAACTCCCTTAAAGGACGACGCGACCTCCTCGAGCTTTTGCAGGCGCTTGATGTAATTTTCAACATTCTCGCGTCTTGCGCCCGGGCGTGCCGCAGAAAGCGCGTCGGCTGCCTGAACCAAACAGGCGACAATGGTTTTTGCCTCAACGTCGCCGTGGTGCGCCTGAATCGCGTGGATAACGGCGTCGCTCTCCTTGTATTTTCTCGCCAAATCAACGCCGATTTGGATGTGAGTGCCCTCAACCTCGTGGTCGATTGCCTTGCCTATGTCGTGCAGCAAGCCTGCGCGTTTCGCGAGGGTGGGATCAAGCCCGAGCTCACTTGCCATCATACCGGCAAGATAAGCAACCTCGATAGAGTGGTTAAGTACGTTTTGTCCGTAGCTGGTACGGTAACGGAGCCTTCCGAGCATCTTGACAAGCTCGGGGTGAATGTTGTGAATACCAACCTCAAGCACGGCGCGTTCGCCCTCGCGCTTGATGGTGGCGTCAACCTCACGTCTGGCTTTTTCAACAGTTTCCTCAATTCTGGCGGGGTGAATACGTCCGTCGGAAATAAGTTTTTCGAGCGCGATTCTCGCGACCTCTCGCCTGACAGGCTCAAAGCACGAAAGCGTAATCGCCTCGGGTGTGTCGTCAATAATAAGGTCTACCCCTGTCAGGGTTTCGATCGCCCTGATGTTCCTTCCCTCGCGGCCGATAATGCGGCCCTTCATCTCGTCATTGGGAAGCGGTACTACCGAGATTGTAGCCTCGGCAACCTGCTCAGCGGCAAGGCGCTGAATTGAAAGCGAGATGATGTTGCGTGCTTTTTCGTCAGCTTCTTCCTTAAGTTGCTCCTGATACTCCATAATCTTGACGGACTTTTCGTGGGCAAGCTCGTTTTCGAGCTGAGAAAGCAAATAGCTCTTTGCCTGTTCCGCGGTGTAGCCCGAGATTTTTTCGAGCATCTCAAACTGGCTCTTTTTGAGGGTTTCAACCTCAGCCAGCTTTTGGTCTGCTTCTTTAAGCTTCTTGTTAACCCTCTCGTCCTTTTTCTCAACATTGTCGAGCTTGCGGTCGAGAGATTCTTCTTTCTGCTGAATTCGGCGTTCCTGACGCTGAACTTCCTTGCGTCGGTCGGAAATTTCCTTTTCGCTCTCGTTTCTGAACCGGTGAACCTCGTCCTTGCCCTCAAGAATAACCTCTTTCTTTTTGGCTTCTGCAGCCTTGATGGCGTCCGAGACAATCTTTTTGGCTTCATCCTCGGCACTTCCGATTTCCTTTTCGGCAGTGCTCTTGCGGATTTGAATACCGGCGAATACACCGATTGCGACGCCGACCAACAACGCAGCAACGATGCAGATTATCAAAATTGGAATTGGTAACTGCATTTTTACTGACACCTCCTTAGTTTAGTTTTTTCGTCATAAAATTAATTCCCATACAAAACCTTTAAAAAGGTGCCGTTACAAGATATTCAATTTTAAGAAGTTCAAATATTTTTTATATAGCCCATACGGGCAAAAAACAACCGAACGGTTCTAAAACTAATAAAAAATATCTATATATAACGGCTCTGTTTAAAGAGTCTGATAAAAAGAGAAACAAAAGACATCAAATGGATTGCCCTTTGTAAATCTGCACACATAATTACAGATTATAGATTAATTTTATAATAAAATCAAGGGATTGTCAAGTCGGAAACTAAACGACTTACAGAAAAATAATTACAATATCGAAATATGACTGTAACAAATGCAATAAAAAATAATTATAAGCGATGATTTTATAACAAAGCGATGATTAACTCTGAGATATGGTTAGTCATCTTAATGTGTTGGTTGTTTGTATATGCCATAAGATTTCTGATGGCGCATGCGAAAATGAAAATGATTTTATTTAACGGCTTGTTTCCGAACTTACAGCGACGGCAAAGTTGACGTTCCCGACGCGGCTGATATTCAGAAATACTCCGCAGTAAAAATTAAATAATTAAAAATAAAGCATAAATTCAATAAAACCGCATAATAAAACACCGTTAAAATCTAATTTTTAGAAAATTTTTCAAAAAATCAGCCCAAAATTCCCCATAAGCTATTGAAGAAATGAAAAAAATGTATTTTAATAAAGTGCCGTTTGTGTTAGTTTATCATAGTGTAACTTTACTTAAAAAATGGGATATAACTGCACTGTCGCTGCTTTTCTTATTTATCTTAGTATATCAGTGTTTATATTTTTACAACGAATTTGTTGTAAAATTTGTTGTAAACAAGCGGACTGCTTTAATCCGGCAATCCGCTTGTTATATATGTATTATGCTAACTTCATTTTACCCTCAATTTGTTCAAATGAGTAGTGTTTCTTTTGAGCACTTATCTCACTATAAATGTTCATTGTTGTAGCAATATCAGCGTGACCTAAAACTTCCTGTACGGTCTTTGCGTTACTTTCAAGCTCTGCATATCGAGAAGCGAAAGTATGTCGAAAAGTATGTGCTGAAAATTTAGGTAATAATAAAGGTGCTCTATTTTCTTTAATTGCTTGTTGCGTTTCCTGTTCATTATAAGCTTTACAAATGCGCTCTATTAATAAATATATTGAGGATTGTCTATGAACATTACGGCGAGTATTTGTAAAAATAAAACCAGTGTAGCCGTCTACTTCTGCAACATTTAGTCCGTGCTCTGCCTGTTTGTTTAATTCCGTGCGTATGGCTTGTTCAACCTCTGAAAACATTGGAATCATTCTACAGGAAGTTGCTGTCTTAGGTGTTGTAATATGCAGTTCACATTTTCCTTTTTCATTACTGTAATAAGAAAAAGTATGGTTTATGCTGATTTGCTTTGACTTAAAGTCAACATCATTAATAGTTAGTGATAATAGTTCGTTTATTCTGCAACCAGTTCCTAAAAGGCAAGTGAATAACGGCAACCACCGTGAGAATTGTTCGTTGTTCTTTACAAAGTTTATAAACGCTTCTGTTTCTTCAGGCGTTAATGCGTGCTTTTTAGTTTTAATGAATTTATGGTTACTTTTTAATTCTTCTAAAGCCTCAGTAGTTGGTATCTCATTAATCAACTTTTTTCTTTTAGCAAGTTTGAAAGACGCCTTCAAAAATGAGTTAATCGATTCTATTGTGCGAATCTGTATGTTGCGTTTATTTACAAGGTCGTTGTAAAAAGAATATAAAACCTCAAAATCAATATCTTTTACACTCATACCGCCAATTTTATCACGGACAAAGTGATTGTAAAAGTATCGGTAATTACTCTCGGAGCTTTTTTTCAAATCCTTCATACTAAGTGATTTTTCAAATAGCTCATTCAGTGTAGTTGCTTTGCTTTTTTGTCCGTCAATACCATTTTGTAAATCCTCGGAAATTTGCTTTTCTTTATCTCTAAGACACAAATCATCTCGTTTTCCGTTAGGTGTTGTATCAGTAGGTGTTAATCTCCAAGCATAAACATAAGCATATTTTCCTGAAATGCTCTTGTACTTAAAACAGTATCTACCATCTGGGCGTTGGCTTTCACCGTCTTTTAATATTCTGCCTCTTTTGTCTTTTCTTTTCTGTGACATAGTTTCCTCCTGTTAGTCATACATACTTGCAGGATAAAACATTTCGTGGTAAAATCAAAATGTGTAGGTTTCCTGCACGTATTTGTTTTTGGTTAGTCGTTCGGCTGTGGTAGGGTGGACGGCTAACCTTTTATTTTGTGTTTTCAGCTAATAGCGCAACTGCCTTTAGAATTGTTTGCGTTTTGTTGAGCTTTAGCTTTTTGGCTAAATCCTCAATCAGTTTGTTTTCGCTCTCATTAAGCCTTAAATAAAGCCTTATAGCTTTGCGCTCACTGTCTGGCAAATGTGGTCTGCCTGTTCTCGGGCTAATAGTTATCACCTCACTTTTTATTGTCGGTACAATAATTATAATACTGTACGCACAAAAAGTCAATAAAAACTCAAAAATTCAGTAAATTAAAATAATATATTTTAATAAAGTGACGGCGTAAACCCTTATAAACACTGGCTAATTTTATGTTTTATGCTCTCAGCTTTTAGTTTTACAACAAAATTTACAACATTTGTCCCGTATATTCAAAGAATAATTGAGCCTGTCGGCATTAAATCAGTCGGCAGGCTCTATAAAATAGGAGGTTAATGTGCGTTTTAGCCTATTTTGCTTTATTTTAGCCTGTATTCAAATTATACCGTTAGTAATGTATTTATATTACTATTTGTATAAAACACAATACAGGCTAATTCTCGTTAAAATAACGCTATTACAGTTGTGCCGTAAACGTTGGTACGGACAAAGGGGTGAGGTCAAGTTTGTAGACATCAAAGGTATTTGTTTCAAGCTCAGATTTACCGTTGAGGGAAACAGTATGAAGCTCCTTGCCGTCACCTATAACTTGAAAAAGATTTTTGCCAAATTCAGGGTCTGCAAATGATTCTACCTCAGATTGTGTTACAGAAGGTGAAAGCGCAATTTTTTCAATCAAAGTGATTGCGCTCTGAGCAATTTCCTGATAAACCTTTACTTTATCCTCGGGCAGGTTAATTCTAACTGCAATATCTTTGTCCTCGGCGATATTTTTAACAGCTCTTAGAAAAGTGAATTGGTCTTTGTTGCGGTCAATGATGATTGCAAAATCACGTTCGTTGGCGTTGTAGTTCATATCCGATAATAACCAGTAGTCATTACAATCAAGCTCGGCTGAATTAGGTGCTGATAATACAGATAACTTTCTGAGCGTTTCTGAATAGATTTTTGCAATCAAATTTTTGCTCTTTTCCGTTTCATCGGATAGTTTGCTAATCAGTTCACTATTCTGCTCTCTGGCAACATCAGGAGCATATCTGTTTTTGTTAAAATCCTGCTCCTTCCGAATATCCTGCGCAGTTTTATAAAAATTCCTAATAGTGTCTTTTATTTGTGATACAGTCTTATTAATCATTTATTTTTCTCCTTTACCATTATAATTTTTTGTTTGCCGTTGCGAAAGGTAATTTGTATGATAATGTTATCAATAGATTTTTGTTCAAGTTTTTCAAGTCTCCGTTCTGCTCGCTTTAGTTCACTTAAATAAAACATTTTACCCCCTAAAATATTAAAATTCATTAAAAGAAATTTACTTATTTTGTTCAAGCTCGTCCAATCTTTTTGATATGTCCTCAATCGTTATATAGTCTTTTGAGTATTGCAATATTTTTGAAATTGCCTGTAGTTTTACAAAGGGATTTTCATCATCAAGTAATTCTCCAAGTCGTTCTACAGCGGTACTATTTTTGGCGATTATTGAATTAATGGCATTATCTAAAATGCGCTGTCGGGTTTTTCGTAATAACTCTTTTGTATGTTTTAGCTTTAACCTATTACATACAGTTGGAGCAGATAAACCAAGCTCAGTTGCAGTTGCGCTCTGATTACCGCCGTTTTTTAGCAAACAACTTATTAATTCTTCATCAGTTACCTTTGCCATTTATATCACCGCCTTTTTGCTCTGAAATTGCTCAAACTCACAATGAGGATAACGCTGAGAAAACCAAGCGGTAAGAAAAACACTATCAGTTTTATCAATCCAAAATGAGGTTGATGTTACTTTTTCTGAACTGCTATTCTTCTTTTTTAGAACAATAAACTTACTGCTGTTTATGCTGTCAATTCTAATAATTTGAATAGGCGTTTCATCATTAAAAATCATATTAGTTATGGTTTTCGCATAGAGTTTGTCCACATATTCTCCATCGGCAAGCCTATCATAGAAATTATTATCAGTCATTACTAAATCACTCCCTTGTTACTTTGTTGTATAGCATATAGTTATAAATAATATGTATTTTTCTAAACAATAAAACCCTCATTTTGTTAGTGTTTATCTGCTTTTTTTATAGGCATATTGTTATTGAATTTTTACAAAATAAATGCTTCATTTTGAAAATTAAAACTTCCACCGCTTCGCACGGTGTCCGCTTGTTTTAAGCAGTAGCCAAGCCATATTCTCGCGTCTATCGAGTTGCCCTTGCTTACAATTCTGCTAATAGGTCTATGGTATTTTTTATTAAATGCACTTTTTATAACCTGTGCCGTTTTATATGCGGATTTTTCCTTTTTGCCTTTAACACTAATATGAGTATGCCCGGCAATTTTTCCCCAAAAACCTGTTTTTTGGGGCGACCTCGTTTACCAGTTTTTATTTGTTTTAATTCAGCTGTTTCACTTGCGGTTGTAGAAAAAATAGCAAGCCAATTTATATTATCTTTGCGACAGTAATAACGTATTATTCCGCAAATCTGCAAATATTCTTTTTCTGAGATTTCACTGTACAAATAAACTGCATAAATCGGGCTGTCTAATAAATAATCAGATAAATGGAATAACATTGTTAGCCTGCCATATCTTCAATATATTTTTCGAGTTTTTTTGCAATTACTCTTGCACATCGTCCGATTTTGACAACAGAATTTGAATCACGTGCAAGTTTAATAATTGTACCTCGGCTTAAAGCAAATCTGGTTGCTGCCTCCTCGTAACTCAATAAAACCTGACAACTTGTATCGTCATTTCTCTGCCTTGCTCTCATCTTTTTTCTCCTTTCGGTTTTTATTTTTATAATGAAAAAAGGTCGTTTAGAAAACACATAACACTATGTATGTGATAATCTAAACAACCTAAGTTCGTCAAGCTCTGCCTTCGTTCGGCAAATCCGCTTTTTCTGCACTTTTTTAATCATTCGGGAAGTTAATGCAGATAAATCATAACCCTTCTTAGCGGACGGTTAATATTCAGTTGGTGTTTTTCTGTTTCTTGTGACTTGTTCTACTGATAGTATAACACCAATAGTATAATTTGTCAAGTATAAACACAATATATATGTATGTTTCTATGTACAACACAAAATGTTGTGATTATAGATTACAATTTTGTAAAAATGTACAAGAACATAAATGCTTTAATTTTTGCACTGTAGTATTGATTTGTTGTAAATCTGTTGTAAAATACTCTTTCTGAATACAAATATATGAGAAATTTACACTATTTATGGGCTTTAAGTGGTTGCTTTTTTGAAAAAAATGTAATATAATATAGTTACCTTAAAAATTAGGAGGAAAATATTATGTCAGTAAAAGTTGCTATTAACGGCTTTGGCCGTATCGGACGTCTTGCTTTCAGACAGATGTTCGGCGCTGAGGGTTACGAGGTAGTTGCTATCAACGATCTTACAGATCCTAAGATGCTTGCCAACCTTCTTAAGTACGACACAGCTCAGAAGGGCTATTGCGGTTCAATCGGTGAGAATCTCCACACTGTTGAGGCAGGCGAGAATTCTATTATCGTAGACGGCAAGGAAATCACAATTTACGCTAAGCCCAACGCTGCCGAGCTCCCCTGGGGCGAGATTGGCGTAGACGTTGTTTTGGAGTGCACAGGCTTCTATTGCTCAAAGGCTAAGAGCCAGGCTCACATCGACGCCGGCGCTAAGAAGGTTGTTATCTCTGCTCCCGCGGGCAAGGACCTTCCCACAATCGTTTACAGCGTTAACGAGAACGTTCTCACAGCTGACGACAAGATTATCTCTGCAGCTTCGTGCACAACAAACTGCCTTGCTCCCATGGCTGATACTCTTAACAAGTATGCTCCCATCCAGAGCGGTATTATGAGCACAATCCACGCTTATACAGGCGACCAGATGATTCTTGACGGTCCTCACAGAAAGGGCGACCTCAGAAGAGCAAGAGCAGGCGCTGCCAACATCGTTCCTAACTCAACAGGCGCTGCGAAGGCTATCGGTCTTGTAATTCCCGAGCTCGACGGCAAGCTCATCGGTTCGGCTCAGCGTGTTCCCGTTCCCACAGGCTCAACAACAATCCTTACAGCTGTTGTTAAGGGCACAGACGTTACAGTTGAGGGCATCAACGCCGCTATGAAGGCTGCCGCTTCCGAGTCCTTCGGCTACAATGAGGATCCCATCGTTTCTTCAGACGTTATCGGTATGAGATACGGTTCGCTCTTTGACGCTACTCAGACTATGGTATCTAAGGTTGCCGACGATCTGTATGAGGTTCAGGTTGTTTCTTGGTATGATAACGAGAACTCCTACACCAGCCAGATGGTTAGAACAATCAAATACTTCGCTGAGCTCGGCTAATCGGCGTTCGGTTTAATATTTGAGCTTAAAGGCTGTCCTTCGGGGCAGCCTTTTTTACTGTATAGGAAACTCCTGCGTTTTAATCCCGCCGTTACAAAAACGTTGCCGCGTGTTTATGCTTTCCAAAAGCGGGCAAGAGTGCCCACCGGCACTTTTATAAATAAAATTATATTTAGAAATAGTCTTGTAATTTTGAATAAATTACCGTATAATGAAATTGCAAAGTATTTAATTATACGCTAAAGGAGTATTTTTATGGGGCTTTTTGATAATATAAAAAACAAAGTGAACGAGGGTGCTTCGGGTTTCGGCGTCGGCTCAAACAAAACCGTCGAGGTCGTTTTTGAGCGTCTGCCCGAAAATTTGGACGAGTTTAAGGCGTTGCCTCAGGCGGCGCTCGCGAATCCGTTTGATTCGGCGGCTATGACCGTGCTTGCGCTTTGCTTTTATCCGCAGGACAAGGAGCTTTGCTATCAAATGCTCGAATTTCTCAAGGGTCCGGGAGATCTCAGCACGTATGAGAGGCAGTTTATCAGGGATCGCTTTATGGATTCGGATTATGTTCCGCGTTCATACTTCAAGGGAGCGTCTCCGCAGAATGACTATCTGCCCTCGGAGCCTTATACAATCGCGGTGAGCGAGAATCCGTATTCGTATCAGGATCAGGGCTACGCCAAGCTTTACCTGAAATCCGGCGGAGCCGACAGCCCGCGTGCGGTTCAGCTGAGACTTGCCAAGGACGGAAAGTGGTACCTGTGGGAGCAGTTCCTGCTTGCGGGTATCCGCGCTCCCGAGAGCAGCAACCCATGGGCTTAAAATACGCGCGTGCTTTGTTCGAAAGAACGGCATAATATTTATTCAAAAGAAAGGTATTTATATGAAAAGAATTTTTGCAATTATTATTTGCGCGGCTTTCGCGCTTGCGCTTGCGGCGTGCTCCTGCAACGGAGCCGCGGGCGGCAATGGTCAAACAGTTATTTCTCATATTGAGGACAGCAGCGAGATTCAGAAGCTTAAACCCGTAAAGGCGGTTATTCACGGCAGAGTGTCGGGCAACGCGGCGCCTGAAGGATGGGAGATAAAGTCAGACGAATCGGGAGATTACATCACCTACATTCAAAAGACTGAGGCGTTTGAAACCTCTCCCGACGATTGTCCTTACGTTCAAATCGGGTGCGATACCCTGTCGGCGGAGGATTTGCTGAAAAGCGCCGTTACCCTTAAGGACTCTAAGGGCGAGTCATACAATACTGATTCGTTAACAATCGGCAAAAATCAATTCCTCGGAATCTTTAGCGACAATGGCGAAAGTTCGCTTTACGGTACGGTTGACGGAAGCACAATGGCGGTTAATTACAAGGGCGTCAATATCGACGACAAAACCGTTCAGGATATTATCGGCGGCATAGAGATTGCTCCCGAATAAAAATAAACGCAATACCGAGATTTCGGCGAGGTATTGACTAAAAAGGAGAACATTATGGGACTTTTTGAGAAAAAATATTGTGACATCTGCGGTGAAAAAATCGGTCTTTTGGGCAACAAAAAGCTTGAGGACGGTAATATCTGCGGAAACTGCGCGTCAAAGCTGTCTCCGTTTTTTACGGGACGTAAAAAATCAACGCTTGATGACATAAAAAATCAGCTTGTTTACAGAGAGCAAAACAGGCAGAACCTTAACTATTTTAACGCTTCAAGAGTGCTCGGCAACCGCACAAAGGTTTATATTGACGACGCTCAGGGCAAGTTTGTAGTAAGCAAAAAGAGCGACTACAGAACCGAGAACGCCGATATTATTGAGATTTCTCAGGTATCGGGCGCAAGGTATGAGGTTGAGGAGCACAAAACCGAGCTTTACCGTAAAAACGCCGAGGGCAGGAATGAATCCTACAATCCGCCCAGATATGAATACTCATACGAGATTACAGTTTATATTAACGTAAATTCTCCGTATTTCAGCGAGATTGAGTTCGAACTGACCGATAATCGCCCCGACAGCCGCTACACCGAGGAATTCAGACGCTGCGAGCAGCAGGCGAACGAGATTGTTGCGGCGCTTAACGGCAACGGCGCTATGGGTATGGGCGGCGCTGTTTACGGACAGCAGCAGGGATATGCTCAACAGCCGCAGCAGCCTTACGGCCAGCAACAGGGATATGCTCAGCAGCCGCAGCAGCCTTACGGACAGCAACAGGGTTATGCTCAGCAGCCGCAGCAGCCTTACGGACAGCAACAGGGTTAC
>CAJOLF010000011.1 GCA_905235295.1 uncultured Ruminococcus sp.
CGTTACAACGTCCTGCTTTGAGGAGCTGCCGCAAGCAACGAGGGTTGTTGTGACATTGGGCATATTCTTGGTTGCGCTAAATACAAGCTCGTCGGGGATTGCCTTCGTCGAGGTCAGGGTAATGCTGTTACCCGAAACAGAAACAGACACATCGCCTGTCTTTTTGAAGGTGTAGTCGGATAAGATTTTGTTGCTGTCGGTAAGAGTAAGAGTGTACTTGCGTTCGCTGTATTTCAGTTCCTTAACGTTGCTCTTTGCCTTTGCCTGTGTGTCGTAGGAAAAGCTCGGAATGACATTGTAATCATTGAGCTTGTCAATAATCTTGTTGTAGTTGGTCTTTACGTTCGGATTGTGGTCGCCTGCGGTGATACCGTCGATAAACTTGGAATTACTGAGCTTAAACGTCGAAGCGTCACGACAGCCTGTTACAAATTCCCATACAACAAGCTGGGTTGCAATCCACTTTTGACCGTCTGTACCGACAAGGCTGGAGCTGCTGCCTGACTTTCCGAAAAGAAGGGCGAGATTGACCGCCTTCCTCTGTGCCTTGCTGAGTGCGTTCCACGTAGTCGAAGCGTCGGTTGTCAGGGTGTTGCCTGAATAGAGCGAGTGTCCCGGCTCGATGCAATATGCGTCTTTGCCGTCGGCATAGATGCGGCAGAGTTCCTCGCCGACAGTACCGACAACATAGCCGCCGTGTTCAGTGTACTTCACGAATGAGATGATATTGCCGCCTGTGTCGTAGCAGTAGTCAAAGGTAATAGTTACCTCTTTACCGGCAGCGCTGGCGGTGGGAATAATGAAAATTGAAGAAACAACAGCTACAACGGCTAAAAGGATTGCCGTGACACGCTTGGCGTTTCTCTTGTTGAATACTTTTGTCATTGGTTTACCTCCATAAATTTTGAATTGAAATTGTGTGTTTGGATTGGTTTGCCTGCCCCTATAAGAAAGATATAGTTTATAAGATAGAGTGTATTTAAGAGATAGTTAATATCTTTCTTTTCGGGTAGTTCTGTTAGTATAAGGGGTTAGAGTGTGAGAAAGGGGGAAGTCAAAGCGCCGGTGGGCGCTCTTTCCCGCCTATAACAAGGGTCTTTTAATTTGAAGCATTCATCAACGGCGGGGATAAAGGTTTCCCATTATCTTTCCTACCTGCTGTCACGCTCTGAACGGTGGCGCAGATACTTGGCGTAATGCTCCAGAGCCTTGCACACATAGTCCTCCGTGTCCTTTAACTGAACATTCTTCGGAATAAGGCTTCGTACTCTGTCACCACGCAGCACAATGCGCTCACGCTGGTTGGGCTTTTCTTCCGACATAATTGCTTCAACAGCTTCCGCCGTCAGTTTGCCGCTATCAAACATTTTCCTCATTCGGATTGTCTGGTCGTGCGACGGTGTGCAGTCGTTAATGTCAATCTGCTCAACAACATCACGCTGACTATCCTCGTCAAGATAGGACAACTCAACGGCAGGACGCATTTTGATTCTGCCCTCGTCCACAAGTTCCAAAAGTTCGGGAACAAGGAAAGTTAAGCGGATATATCGGTGAATTTGATTGCGGCTGTCGCCTGATTCCTGAGCGATAATCTCGTCAGTTCGTAACTTTGTCCCCACTGGGGACGAAGTTAAATCAGTGCGCTTTCCTTGCCTTTTCATAGCTTCAAATCTCATTTTGTAAGCAAAGGCTTTCTCGCTGGGAAGGATTGTTGTACGCTGAAAATTACTCTCAACCATATATACAACCGCTTCATCACGGGTTAAGTCCTTAATCTCACTTCTGAGGGTAGTAAGTCCGGCAAGCTCACAGGCTCGCTTTCTGCGGTGTCCGCTGACAAGCTCATACCGTCCATCCTCTTTCTGACGGAGAACAGCGGGCGTTAATACGCCGTTGGTCTTGATGCTCTCGACAAGCTGTACCATATCCTCGTCATCTCTGACGTGAAACGGGTGGTCGGGAAAGTCATCAATCAAGTCAAGGGGAATATCCCTTATCTTTTCAAGCCTTGCGTCGTCCCGTTCCTCCTGTGTAGAGAAAAGGTCATCGAGCGTCGGCAGAGCGAAGTCGCTCTTTCTGTCTGCCACTTGCAAGCACCTCCTTTGTGAAATCAGCGTATGCCTGTGCCGCCTTACTGTTTGGCTCGTAGGCGTAAATGCTCTTTCCTTTGGACGATACCTCGGCGGCTTTTACCGCAACGGGTATTTTAGATTTGTAAATCTTAATTACGCTCCCAAAGTTTTCTCGAATTGCGTCCATCGTGCTTTTAGCAAGGTTTGTCCTGTTATCGACGAGCGTCAGCAAAATGCCGTCAATCGCCAAATTAGGATTGGTGTGCGCCTTTACCTTTGATACTGTCCGAAGAAGCTGCGTCATAGCCCTTGCAGGCAAATACTGTGCCTGAACAGGAATAACAACGCTGTCGGCAGCCGTCAAAGCGTTTAAGGTCAACATACCGAGTGAAGGTCTGCAATCAATAAGGATATAGTCGTAGTTCGGCTTCACCTTGTTCAGATAGTTTTTCAAGATGTTCTCACGGCTCATAGCCGTCACAAGGTACATCTCCAGTGCTTCCAAATCCGTATTGGAAGGAATGAGGTCTACACCTTCATCGTGGTGGAGAATACCGCTTTTTACATCTGTGCTATCGTCACGGATAATCTCGTGCATTTTGGTAGCGAGGGTAACAGGGATTTCATCGACACGCTGCCAACCAAGACAGGTTGTTAAGTCGCCCTGTGGATCACAGTCAACGAGGAGTACCTTTTTACCTTGCTTTGCCAAGCCAATGCCCAAGTTCATTGTGGTTGTCGTTTTTCCGACGCCGCCCTTCTGATTGCAAATAGCAATAGTTTTGCAGTTTGGCATTCGTTTTCCTCCTTTCAAATGGTTTAATAAGAACCTGTCAACCCACGGGTAGTATTTGCTTCGCAAATCTCCACCCTTAAAGGGTTGACAGAACCTTGTTACGGTGTGAATGAATTATCACACCGTAATAGCTGTCCTGCAAAAACAGCTATGTAACTTTTCCGCTTATTTGTCCTCGACATCCCAGCGGATAGATAAATCTATATGGGAAGTTCTTCAAGCGCCTGACTGCTATCAGGCTCATAGGAATCTCACCTCTGCCGGGTACTCCGCCAGCTCCGTAGAGAAGTATCATTATCGCTTGTGTAGGTCGTCGCCATATTGGGAGCAATCCAATACTCGCAGACGGAATTAGCGCTCGCTCCTATATAGAGGTCGTGGCGTACCGCTGCGGTAGCTTCGCATTTCTGCTTACACAAGTAACGTACTTGAAGAAATGATATTCAGTTGTCAAAGTTCAGCGAAAAGGTCTTTTCCGATTGCTCGGGAAATTACCCCTCCATAAATAAAGGAATGGGAGAGGATAAAATCCAACCTCTACGCAAAAATTTTTCAAAAACTTTTAGAACGCAAAAAAGCCGCCTGCTCCAATTAAGGAACAGACGGCTTCAATCGTCATTTTTCAGTTTTAATCTGTTTGTATAATTCCGGCTTTATTCAAATACCTGATATTGTCATAACAGCCCCTCAAATATATGGCTTCCTGTTGTTTATCGAAAAGCCTGTTGCGAAGTGTGAGGACTTCTAAAAGAGCCTTACAATCCGGTTCGGACAGCGCAGCAGCTTGCTCCAAGTCGAAAACAGCCTTTACTCTCGGATAATCTTCGTACAGTTTGGTAATACGCTCCTCAATATCTTTGTACTCTGAATCCGTATCACGCAGTTTATTGACAACGGAGCTTAAATACTCCTCAAAACTGCTACTATATCTGTCAATGAAGGTTTCCGCTTGTTCATTCGCTTTCAATCCAATCACCTCAAAAACACTACTATATATATTATTATATGTATTTTACCTTAATATTCTTTTTCCGAGCGCAGGACAGCTTGATGATGATTTCATCTATTACATCGGTATATCTCCCTTGTTCGATAAAGGAGTTTTTGAGATCAATCAGGGATTTCAGCACCTCCGAGCGTTCTTCATTCGTTAAGTATATATTGTATTTGGGCGTTCTCATAAAATCACTTCCTTCTGCCATTATTATATGTCAGAAGCTGGCGCAGCTCAATTTTGCGAACGAACTACCACCATACCGCACACCTAACTCTGTTAGCAGGATTTTTGAGGGATTTTTCCTGCTGTTAGCAAGAAAGCGATTTTTGTTTGCAAAAACGGCGGTTTCGTGCTAACATCTGTTAGATTACCGCACACTTTTGTTAGCACGATATGGATAAGCGGAAGCCGTAAAAAGAGAAAAGCCGCTTTCGATGAAAATTCATCAAAAACGGCTTAAAATGGCGTCCTCGGCGGGATTCGAACCCACGGCCTTCCGCTTAGGAGGCGGACGCTCTATCCGGCTGAGCTACGAAGACGTGTATTAAATTTACGATTATTCTACCACATTACCATACACTTTAGGGCGGAAAGTGTGTGTTGCAACATTTTCTTAGGAGGCGAACGCTCTATCCAACTGAGCTACTGAGACATTTATTGTATTTTACTCTGTTCTGCCGCCGAAACGCGCAGTCGCGGAATGAAAGCTTGTTCCGTGACTTTATTTATACGCTGGCGCCTGCGCCGGTAGGCTTTTAATTTACCTTATTAATTTTAGCGTAAACGCTTCGCTTTGTCAAGTCGAATCGCGTAATTATCAGCAGGAACCCGCATTAAGCAAATTACCCCTTGCAAAATCAGAAAAACAGTGGTATTATATTACATAGTGTAAACACAGCGACGGAGAGAGTAGCATTTACCACCGCTTTGAAAGAGAGACGCGTCGGCGGCTGAAA
The DNA here is from genome assembly GCA_905235295.1 of uncultured Ruminococcus sp. Taxonomy (GTDB): domain Bacteria; phylum Bacillota; class Clostridia; order Oscillospirales; family Acutalibacteraceae; genus Ruminococcoides. The sequence goes on from CAJOLF010000011.1 coordinate 4,822, forward strand.
GCGCGTTACTGCGGATTTATGTGAAGTTCGCTCCCGAGTGGCAGGGCTGAAAACGGCAGTAGGCTCTGACGGCAGACACCGTTAAAGGTCCAATGAGAGCCCGGACAACCGGGAATCAGGGTGGTACCACGGAGAAATTCGTCCCTGCAAGGCTTTGCGCCTTGCGGGGATTTTTTGTGAGCAAAAAAATATACGGAGGTAAACTTATGGACAACAGAATCGAAGTCTTGAAAGAAGAAATCAGGCAAAAGCTCGAAGATACCAAAGAGCTTGCCAACCTTGACAAAATCAGGGTTGACTATCTCGGAAAAAAGGGCAGCATTACCGCTTTGTTGAAAAATATGAGGGAGCTGTCAAACGAGGATAAAAAGACCTTTGGCGCTGAGGTAAACAAGCTAAAGGCGACAGCCGCCAAATTAATTGACGATAAGGTAAAAGAGCTAAAGGAGAAGGAAATCGAAGCCGAAATCAACGCTATGCCGGTTTTTGACATCACGGCTCCCGCTGACCTTGACAGGGGCTCCTACCACCCCATAACTCTGGTTCAGCGCCAGTGCGAGAATATTTTTAAGTCGATGGGCTTTACCGTTGAGGACTACCCCGAGGTTGTTACGGATTACGAGTGCTTTGAGGCGGTCAATATTCCCAAACACCATCCCGCGCGCGATATGCAGGACACGTATTACCTTGAAAACGGTCAGCTTTTGAAGTCCCAGACTTCCGCGGCGCAGAACGCAATCCTTAAAAAGTACGGCAAAAACCTAAAGGAGAACGGCGTGCCGATTAAGGCGATTTTCCCCGGACGCTGCTTTAGGAACGAAGCTACCGACGCCAGCCACGAAAACACGTTTTTCCAGATGGAGGGTATGATGGTAGACAAGGATATATCTATTTCAAACCTCATCTTCTTTATGAAAACAATGCTCTCCGAGGTTTTTCAGCGCGACGTAAAGGTTCGCCTGCGCCCGGGCTTTTTCCCGTTTGTAGAACCCGGCTTTGAGCTTGATATTAACTGTGAAATCTGCGGCGGCTCGGGCTGCTCGTCCTGCAAGCACAGCGGATGGCTTGAGCTTTGTCCGTGCGGTATGATTCACCCCAACGTTCTGCGCGAGGGCGGAATTGACCCCGACGAATACACCGGCTTTGCCTTTGGCTTGGGCTTGACAAGACTTGCGATGATGAAGTACAAGGTGAAGGATATTCGCGACCTGAACAGCGGCAGCCTAAAGGCGCTTGCCCAGTTTACGGACGACGAGAACTGATAGGGAGGCAGCGTTATGTTTTTATCAATGAACTGGATTTCGGACTTTGTAGATTTTACCGGTCTTGACAAAATTGAGTTAATTCACAAATTTTCACTTTCTACCGCCGAGGTGGAAAACGAAATATTTTATAAGGGCTCGGATTTGAGCGGCGTTGTTGTCGCCGAGATTAAATCCGTAGAAAATCACCCCGAGTCAAAGAAGCTTCACCTGCTCAAGGTTGACGCGGGAGAAAGCGAGCTGACCGACGTTGTCTGCGGCGCTCCGAACGTTAGGGTAGGAATGAAAACCGCGTTCGCGAAGGTCGGCGCGAAGCTCGGAGAAATTACAATCGCTCCGCGTCCGCTGGCGGGATATATGTCCTGCGGAATGTGCTGCAGCGAGGCTGAAATCGGCATAAGCGACGACAATTCGGGTATTATGGAAATCACCGACGACGTTCCCAACGGAACCGACATCAAGGACGTTTATCAGATTGAGGATATTGTTTTTGAGGTTGACAACAAGTCGCTCACAAACCGTCCCGACCTTTGGGGACACTATGGAATCGCCCGCGAGTTCGCGGCGCTTTCGGGCAGAGAGCTCAAGCCTCTCAGCGTTGACGATTTAAAGGCTTACGACGAGCTTGAAAAGGTAGATATGAAGATTGAGGATCCGCTTTGCCAGCGTTACAGCTGCCTGCAGGTTGAGAACATCAGCAGGAGCGTAAGCCCCGTGAATATGAGAATCCGCCTATATTACTGCGGTATGCGAGGCATCAATTTCCTTGCCGACCTCACAAACTACCTTATGCTCGAAATGGGACAGCCGATGCACGCCTTTGATTCGCGCAAGGTTGAAAAAATCAGAATCAAGCGCTTTGACAAGCCCTTTGAGTTCAAAACTCTCGACGGCGTTGACAGAAAAATTGACGAAAATACCCTGATGATTTGCAACGGCAACCAGCCTGTGGCGATCGCCGGAATTATGGGCGGACTGGACTCTGAGATTGTTGAGGACACCACAACCTTAACGCTTGAATCCGCCACCTTTGACGCGGCTTCAATCCGCAAGAGCACGGTAAGGCTTGCTCACCGCACCGACGCTTCAATGCGCTACGAAAAGAGCCTTGATCCCGAAATGACAGACGTTGCGATTGCGAGATTTTTGTATTTGCTGAAGCAGTACGACAGCGGAATAAAGGTCGTTTCGGCGCTCACGGACGAGTACGCGTTTAAATACGACACCGTGGAGCTGACCTTTGACAAGGCTTTTGTTGACCGCTACACGGGAATTGAGATTGACAACGACACAATCATCAAAACTCTGCTAAGCCTCGGCTTTAAGGCAGAGCTGAACGGCGATACCTTCGACGTTGTTGTGCCCTCCTGGAGAGCCACAAAGGATGTTACAATCAAGGCCGACATCATTGAGGAAATCACAAGAATTTACGGCTACGATAATTTTGAAATTAACACAACACGTTCTCCGCTTTACCCCGTAAGAATGGATACCGTCAAGGAGGACGAGGACAAAATCAAGGATATTCTTGTCAAGCGTTACAACCTGCACGAGCTGCACTCCTACGTTTGGGCGTACTATGACGAGCAAAAGGCTTTGGGAATCCCCGTTGAGCCCAACATCAAGCTTGCGAACGCCACCAACCCCAATATCGAGACAATCAGGCGCTCGATTATTCCCACCCAGCTTTGCCAGGTAAAGGCAAACACGGGCTTTGCCGCTGAGTTCGGTATTTTTGAAATCGGCAGGGTAGTAGAGGGCGTTGACGATAATAACCTCTGCGTTGAGAAGAAAAAGCTCGCCGTTACTCTGTTCAGCAGGGTAAAGGATGTCCGCGGTTTGTATTTTGAGCTGAGAGATATACTCGCGGTTGTCGCCGACGACTTAAAGCACCTTCCGCTCAGCTTCGAGCCGGCAGCTGCGGAGCACAGCTACGAGCACCCGGTTAACCTGAACAAGGTTATTCTTGACGGAAAAGAAATCGGCAAAATCGGCGTGGTTCATCCCACAGTCGGCAAAAAAATCGACAAAAAAGCAGCGATTGTATTTGCCGAAATTGATATGGAAGCGTTCTCGAGCGTCAAAAACGCCTCGATTGTATATGAAGAACCCTCAAAGTTCCCGCCGATGGATTACGATTTGTCGGTTGTTGTGCCGAGCGGAGTATTTTTCAGCGATCTTTCAAAATGCTGGAAGAGCGAGGGAGAGAAAATACTCAAAAACGTAAGGGTTGTCGATACCTACGACACAGAGCAGTTCCACAGCATTACGGTAAGATTTGAATTTTCTTCCGCCGAACGCACGCTTTCCTCTGCCGAAGTGCAGGGCGTTATGGATAAAATAATCGAGAACCTTGCGGCAATCGACGTTAAATTAAGATAAAAGGCTTGAAATTTGCTTAATTATCGTATATAATTAAAAATGAATATTAGGAGGTGTTTTAGGTATGTTAGATAAAACAATGATTTTCTCGCTCGGCGAGGAAAAGGACGATCAGATTAAAGCCGGACTTACTATTGTTTATGACGCGCTCAGACAAAAGGGATATAATCCCATTAATCAGATTGTAGGATATATTCTCAGCGAGGATCCCACTTACATCACAACCTACAACAACGCGCGCAATATCATCAGTAAAATAGACCGCGACGACTTACTTGAAGCACTGGTAAAATCCTATTTGAACGTTTAGTTCGCAATAAATTGAAAGGATGATGCCTTGTGGCAGACGCCAAAAAGGACAAGGAATTTTCTACCTATAAGGGCAGACCTCTTGTGCGCTGCGGAGACGAGATTTACTACGGCAATATGGAAGAGCCTTATGTAATAAGAATGGAGATTAAGTCCAAAAAGGAGCAAAACGGCATTGAAATCGCCGACAAGGTCACGATTCAGCTTATGGCTACCGATCCGTACCTTTCGCCGCGCAAGCAGCTTGTTAAGTCAAGCGAGAAAAAGGGACTGTATTTGGCAATGGATATCGCCGATATTTGGCTTACCAGAGCCTTGGCAGGAAAAATGTAGCAGCGCAACGCCGCACCCGGTTCCGCCTTTTAATGCGTTGGATTTATTTTTGACGTTATATTAAGGCGTGTCGGAGGTTAGGTTTTTAATCGACTTTTAAACATAAAAAACGGAGCTTTTCGGCTCCGTTTTTTTGTTTTAATACTATTATCAAATAAAATCCATTATCTGTTTTAAAGCATTTTAATTGAAAATGGTATAATCAGTCGATTTCTACTATTACCTTTTCCTCGGTGCGGATTGAAGCACTGCGGGCAATAGTTCGGATTGCCTTGGCAATTCTGCCCTGCTTTCCGATAATTCTGCCCATATCGTCCTCCGCAACGTGGATGTGATAAACAGTAACGCCCTCGTCGTTAGGCTCGTCCCTGTCAACCCTGACTGAGTCGGGATCGTCAACAAGACCCTTGGCGATAATCGCGAGTAATTCCTGCATATTGTTTTCCTTTCTGAGTGACTAATCAGTCAATAATTCCGTTCTTTTTAAGAAGAGCCTTAACGGTATCTGTGGGCTGAGCGCCGTTGGCAATCCACTTTTTAACAGCCTCTTCGTCAACCTTGAACTCCGAGGGATTCTTGAGGATGTCGTAAGTACCGATTTCTTCAATAAAACGTCCGTTTCTGGGGTATCTTGAATCGGCAACAACTACTCTGTAGTAAGGAGCCTTTTTTGATCCCATTCTTCTAAGTCTGATTTTTACTGCCATAATTTACACCTCTGTAAGAATAATAATTTATATATTCACCAATTCTTTTTTTGATTGGATGAATTCTGAGTTTTTTAGAACGGAGGCATTCCGCCGTTGCCCATACCGCCCATCGGCATACCGCCGAGACCGGGCAAAAGATTCTTTTTGCGGCGCTTTTTGGAGCCCTTGCCGTTCATTTGCTTAATCATTTTCTGCATCTGCTCAAGCTGCTTGAGAAGCCTGTTGACCTCCTCGACTGTTCTGCCCGAGCCCGCGGCGATTCTGCGCTTGCGCGAGGGATTGATAATCGAGGGGTTGCTGCGCTCCTCGGGAGTCATAGACAAAATTATCGCCTGCAGACAGTCAATCTGCCTGTCGTCTACGTCGACGTCGTCAAGCTGTTTTCCCATTCCGGGAATTTTGGAAAGTATTCCCTTGAGCGGTCCCATCTTTTTAATTTGGTTAAACTGCTCGTTAAGGTCGTTAAAGTCGAGGCGGTTGTTCATAATTTTCTGCGCCATTTCCTCGGCTTTTTTCTCGTCAAGCTTGTTCTGGGCGTCCTCAATCAGGGTGAGCACGTCGCCCATTCCCAAAATTCTGCTCGCCATTCGGTCGGGGTGGAAAACCTCAATATCGTCAAGTTTTTCGCCCGTACCGGCGAACTTAATCGGCTTGCCCGTAACCGCCTTTACCGACAGCGCGGCGCCGCCTCGGGTGTCGCCGTCGAGCTTTGTAAGGATTACGCCCGTAATCTCGAGCAGCTCGTTAAAGCTTTTCGCGACGTTAACCGCGTCCTGACCTGTCATAGAGTCAATAACAAGCAGGATTTCGTCGGGGTTGACCTCCGCTTTGATGTTCTTGAGCTCGTTCATCAGCTCCTCGTCAATATGCAGACGTCCCGCCGTATCAAGAATAACAACGTCGTTGCCGTAATCCTTAGCGTGTCTGACTGCCTCCTTGGCGATTTTCACCGGGTTTTCGGTTCCCATCTCAAAAACGGGAACCTCTGCCTTTGCGCCGACAACCTTTAACTGGTCAATCGCCGCGGGGCGGTAAATATCGCAGGCGACAAGCATCGGACGGTGGTTTTGCGCCTTGAGCATTTTGGCGAGCTTTGCCGAGTGGGTTGTTTTACCCGAACCCTGAAGACCGCACATCATAATAACCGTGGGCGGCTTTGATGCAAAATTGAGCCGTTCGTTTTCACCGCCCATCAGAGCGGTCAGCTCCTCGTCGACTATTTTTATTACCATCTGCGCCGGGGTAAGGCTTTCCATAACGTCCTGACCGACTGCGCGCTCGGTGACCTTGTTAGTAAAATCCTTGGCAACCTTGTAGTTTACGTCCGCCTCAAGCAGAGCGAGCCTTACCTCACGCATTGCCTGCTTAACGTCGTTTTCGTTAAGCTTGCCCTTGCCCTTGAGTTTTTTGAACGCGTTGCTAAGTTTATCCGCAAGTCCTTCAAATGCCATAAGAATCCTCTTATTCCTTTAGCTCCCGCGCGGAGGCTTCTATGCTCTGCGCGAGGGAAGCGATGTTTTTATCGTCTGTGCTTTTTGTAATTTCACGCGCCGCCTCGGCGATTTTGTCAAGCCCCTGTTCAAGCTCTCTGAACCGGCTCAGCATTCCGAGCTTTTGTTCAAGCTCAAAAAGCCTTTGCTCGCACCTTTTTATTCTGTCGCGGACGCCCTGGCGGGTGATTCCCGTCTGCGCGGCGATTTCCGACAGTGACAAATCCTCGTTGTAGTAAAGGTCAATCATCTGCCCCGCGTCGGGCTTTAGCAGCTCGCCGTAAAAATCAAGCAGCAGCGAAATTTCAATGTTTTTTTCCATATTCATAGCTCCTTGCTATGAAGTAATGTGTAAAGCTCTTTTCTTTACACCTTTGGTATTATATACTATCGCTGCGCCTTTGTCAACCTTTTACGGCAAATAATTGCGCGGCTGTAAATTTTAACGGCTCGAATCAACGCGGCGGACGGAGCTTTTACTTTTCGGCAGCCCGCCTAAAAACAGCGCCGCTTCCGGCGGCAAAAAAGCGGATGAACGCTGCTGTACGCGGCAGAAGAATTTTCATTCTGAGATAAAGTGCGGATAAAGTACACAAACGCGCGAAAAAACAGAGCCCCTTTTTTGTGAGTGGTTACAAAGATTAAAAAAATAGTAAAAAAAACCATATTTTAGATGATTTTAAGAAAAATTTATGTTACAATAACTATAATTATTCAGAATACAGGAGTATGATTTTACGGAACAAGTAATAAGCATTGACAGAATGGAAAATGTCGCGCAGCTTTTCGGCAGCTTTGACCAAAATATCAAGCTCATTGAGCGCGAGTTCGGGGTGAAAATCACCTGCCGCGACAGCGAGCTTAAAATTGACGGAGACATTGAAAACGTGTCAAAGTCGAGCAAGGTTATCGAGAGCCTTTTGCAGTTTATCAGCCGCGGAGAGGCGTTGTCCGAGCAGAATATACGTTACTGCATTTCCCTTGTTAACGACGGAAGCGAGGAGAAAATCGAGCAGCTCGCCGGCGACTGCATTTGCGTAACCTCCAAAGGCAAGCCGATAAAGCCAAAGACAATCGGGCAAAAGCGTTACTGCAATATGATAGCGAAGAATACAGTAACAATCGGCGTGGGACCTGCCGGAACGGGAAAAACCTACCTTGCCGTAGCAATGGCGGTCACGGCGTTTCGGAGCAAGCAGGTAAACAGGATTATCCTTACGCGTCCCGCTGTCGAGGCGGGAGAAAAGCTCGGATTTCTCCCCGGAGATTTACAGAGCAAGGTTGACCCGTACCTAAGACCGCTGTATGACGCGCTGTTTGATATGCTCGGCGCCGAAACCTACCAAAAGTATGTTGAGCGCGGTAACATCGAGGTCGCTCCTTTGGCATATATGAGAGGCAGAACGCTTGACGACAGCTTTATTATCCTCGACGAAGCCCAAAACACCACGGGCGAGCAGATGAAGATGTTTTTGACAAGGCTGGGCGTAAACTCAAAAATGGTTATTACCGGAGATATTACGCAGATTGACCTGCCCGCGGGCAAAAAAAGCGGCTTGAAGGACTGCATAAAAATACTTAAAAATATCGAGGGTATCGGCAGCTGCACCTTTGACGAAAGGGACGTTGTAAGGCACAAGCTGGTGCAGGACATCATCAAGGCGTACGCAAAGTTTGAGAACAGGGCAAAATCCTGATAAGCATTATTGAATTATTAAAAGGTTAAAGGGTGATTTAATGGCAGACAAAATTAAGGTTATCATCACGAACAATCAAAAGACCGTAAAAATTCCGACGGGAATCCGTATGCTGGTTCGCCGCTGCTGCAACGCGGTGCTGAAGCTTGAGGGCTTTGAGGGACCGGCGGAAATCAGCGTGACCTTTACCGACAACGAGGGTATCAGGGAGCTGAACAAGCAGTACCGGGATAAGGACATTGAAACCGACGTTTTGTCGTTCCCGATGGGAGAAAACGGCGTTTACGATACCGATATGGAAACCGGAGCAAAAATTTTGGGAGACGTTGTAATCTCAATGGAAAAGGCGAGGGATCAGGCGGAACTGTTCGGTCACTCGCTCCAGCGCGAGGTCGGATATTTGACCGCGCACAGCGTGCTTCACCTTTTGGGCTACGACCACACGGAAAATCTTGAAAAGGTAAGAATGAGGGAAAAAGAGGAGCTTGTTATGGAGCAGCTGGGACTGCCCGCGTCATCAAGCTACATTGTTTCGGATTACGAATGATGAAAAAGCAGCTTTTTAGTTTTAGCTGCGCAATAAAGGGTTTTTTCGGCGCAGTGTGCTGTGAAGGGCATCTGCGCTTTCACCTTGTTGCGGCGGCTTATGTGCTTGTTTTCTCGGCTTTCTACAGCTTTTCGGCGGCTCAGCTTGCCCTGCTGATTTTGCTGATTGCCTGCGTAATCGGCGCTGAGCTTTTTAACACGGCTATCGAAAACGCCTGCGATGCCGTAACTGTCGAGCAGAACGAATTTATAAAACGCGCAAAGGACATCGCCGCGGGAGCGGTGCTTGTTTTCGCGGTCGCGGCAGCGGCGGTCGCCGTAATTTTCTTTTGGGATACCGAGGTTATAAAATCAATTATAAGCTACTTTTCAGGCAATATCCTTATGCTTGCGATTCTGGCTGTATCGGCGGTTTTTTCGGTTTGGTTCGTAGCTTTCGGTCCCGGGGCGGTTATCAAAAAAATCAAAAATAAAAAATCGGATAAATAAAATAAGGCAATAGTATTGCCTTTATTTTTTTAGCTTGATATAATAAAACCAATCGTCGGTGTCAAGCGAGCTTGCGTCGTGCTTTGCGCTGGTTTAAAAATTGATTATTACGTAAAATAGTATAAAGAGGTAGTTATGAATAAAAATGATAAGTCCGCGTTTGTCGCGATTGTCGGCAAGCCGAACGTAGGAAAAAGCTCAATACTCAACAGGCTTTTGGGGCAGAAAATCGCGATAGTTTCCTCAAAGCCCCAGACAACCCGCAACCGAATCACAGGCGTGCTTACTCAGGGAGAGTATCAGATTGTGTTTTTTGACACGCCGGGTATGCACAAGCCGAAAAACACGCTCGGAAAATATATGGTGCGCTCGGTAAACGAGAGCGTAGGCGGCGTTGACTGCTGTATGCTCGTTGTCGAGGCGGGAAAGGAGCCTACTCAGGCGGATTTGAGCCTGATAGAAAAATTTAAGGCGATGGAAATGCCCGCGATTCTCGCGATTAACAAAATTGATATGCTAAAGGAAAAGGACGCGCTGATGAAGCAGATTTTGACCTACTCACAGCTTTACGGCTTTGAGGCTGTGGTTCCCGTCAGCGCTCAGGACGGCAGCGGAATGGACGAGCTGCTCGACGAGCTGAAAAATCAGGCGACCGAGGGCGGACACTATTTTGACGACGACACCCTAACCGACCAGCCCGAGAGAGTTATCGTAGCCGAGATTATAAGGGAAAAAATCCTGCGCCTTTGCGACAAGGAAATTCCCCACGGCACCGCTGTTGTGATTGAAAAGATGAAAACCCGCGACAACGGAATTTTGGACATCGACGCGACAGTTTTTTGCGAGCGTGAAACCCACAAGCGCATTATAATCGGCAAAAACGGCTCGATGCTAAAAAAAATCAGCACCTACTCGCGCCAGGATATAGAGAAATTCTTTGACTGCAAGGTCTTTTTGCAGACTTGGGTAAAGGTCAAAGAGGATTGGCGCAACCGCGCTCAGCTTGTTCAGAATTTCGGCTATGACGAAAGAAATTTTGACTGACAATTTTTTCATACAATAAATCATTCAAAAATCAAAACACTAACCTTCGGAGGTGTTTTGATGGACGAATGGTATATGTGGGATGTGTTTTTCCAGACGGGCAGCGTGCTCGACTACATCCGCTACAAATGCATCCAAAATTCAAAGGATTTGGGCGCCGACACCGTAAGAAGGGAGATTACCGATGAAGTTCCGGACGGACGGACTGATAATAAAAGAACAAAATATCGGTGAGCAGGACAAGCTTGTCTATGCCCTGACAAAATCCCACGGCGTGATTAAAGCGTTTGTTCGCGGAGCGAAAAACATCAAAAATTCCAAATGCGCGCCGTCCTCGCTGCTCTCTTACTCCCGGCTGACTGTTTACAAAAGCCGGGACAGCTACATAATCGGCGACGCGCAGATTTTGAAAATTTTTTCAAAGCTCAGGGGAGACGTCAAAAAAACCTGCCTTGCCCAGTATTTTTGCGAGCTGGCGCTCACGGTGTGTCCGCAGGAGCAGCCCGCGGAAAAATTTTTGAGCCTGATGCTCAATTCGCTGTATCTGATTTCCGAGGACAAGCGTCCCGGGGATTTGGTGAAGCCCTGCTTTGAGATGCGCCTTGCCTCTATGGCAGGCTACCTGCCCGATTTGGTTATGTGCTCCGAATGCGGAGTTTACGCCGCAGAGGAGATGTATTTTTCTCCGCGCACTGGCAAAATCCGCTGCGCGGCGTGCAACGGAGCGAAAGCCGACGGGCTTGTAAAGCTCAATGAAGCGGCTCTCACAGCGCTGAGGCATACCGTTTACGCTGATGACGACAAGCTTTTTTCCTTTACGCTCAGCGATGAAGGGCTCAAAATGCTCAACGCCGCGTCGGAAAGCTACGTTAAATTCAGATTTGAAAAGGATTTCAAAACCCTTAATTTTTACAAGGCGATTACATAGGGATAATTATGAACAGACACTACAAAATACTTGAACTTGATAAAATTCTGCAAAGGCTTTCGGAGCTTACAAACCTTGATTCCGCGCGCGAATCGGCGCTTGCGCTTGAACCGGAGTTCGAGCTGGAAAAGGTAAAAAAGCTGCTGCGGCAGACCGACGACGCCGTCGCGCTCAGCGGCAGATTCGGCGCGCCTTCCTTCGGCGGAGCGGAAAACTGCGCCGGAAGCCTCAGACGCGCTCAGGCGGGAGGCTGCCTTTCGGCTTCAGAGCTGCTCAAAATCGCGCGGACGCTCCACGTTATCCGCACGGTAAACGAGTGGCATTCGCGCTGCGCGTCGGTGGAAACCACGCTCGATATTTATTTCAGCGGGCTTGTTTCCAATAAATTTTTAGAGGATAAAATCACAACCGCGATTATCAGCGAGGACGAGATTTCGGACAAGGCGAGTCCCGCGCTCGCCGACATCCGCAGGAAAATCCGCACTGCCTCTTCAAAGGCGCGCGAAGCGCTCGACAAAATTATCCACAGCTCGTCCTACGCAAAGTACCTGCAGGAGGCTATCGTCACCCAGCGCGACGGCAGGTATGTTGTGCCCGTTCGCAGCGAGTGCCGCGGCAACGTTCCCGGCTTGGTGCACGATACCTCGGCGAGCGGACAAACCGTTTTTATTGAGCCGATGGGCGTTGTTCAGGCGAATAACGACATCAAGCTTTTAAAGGGAAAGGAAGATGAGGAAATCGAGAGAATCCTCTTTGAGCTTTCCGTCAGCGCGGGAGATTTTGCCGACGCGATTATAAAAAGCTACGACAATTTATGCTCGCTCAACCTGATTTTCGCAAAGGCTGAGCTTGCCTACCGTATGCGCGCTACAATGCCAGTGATGAACGACAAGGGCCGCGTGAACCTCAGGCAGGCGCGGCATCCGCTGATTGACAGCGGCAGGGTTGTTCCGATTGACGTAAAACTGGGCGGAGAATTTGACACCTTAGTCATCACGGGACCCAATACAGGCGGCAAAACCGTAACGCTGAAAACAATCGGGCTGCTGACCGTGATGGCGATGTGCGGTCTGCTCGTTCCCTGCGCCGACAACAGCGAGCTCAGCGTTTTTCGCAGGGTGCTTGTAGACATCGGCGACGAGCAGAGCATTGAACAGTCGCTGTCAACCTTCTCGGCTCACATGACAAATATTATTCAGATAATCAAGCTCGCTAACTCAGGCTCGCTTTGCCTGATTGACGAGCTCGGCGCGGGCACCGACCCTGTCGAGGGCGCGGCGCTCGCCATAGCTATTCTTGAAAAGCTGCGTTCGCGCGGAGCAAAAATCGCCTCTACCACCCATTACGCCGAGCTGAAGGAATTTGCGCTCAAAACCGAAGGAGTTGAAAACGGCTGCTGCGAATTTGACGTAGCCACGCTTAAACCGACATACAGGCTGCTGATCGGCGTTCCCGGCAAGAGCAACGCGTTCGCGATTTCAAAAAGGCTCGGTTTGGGCAGCGATGTTGTCGAACGCGCGCAGATGCTGGTATCGGCAGAGAGCAGGCAGTTTGAGGACGTTGTCGAAAAGCTCGAAAAACGCAGGCAGGGGCTTGAAAAACAGCTTGAAAACGCCAACCGCCTGACTGCAAAGGCGAACACCGAAAAGCAAAAGGCTGAAAACGAGCTTAAACGCGCGAAGCAGGACGCCGAGCGTGAGATTGAAAGAGCAAAACAGGAGGCTCAGCGGATTGTTTCCTCAACCAGAGCAAGAGCCGACGCGCTTTTTGAGGAGCTCGAAAAAGCCGAAAAGGAAAAGGAGCTTTCCGCGGAACAGCGCTCAAGGCTCAGGCGCGACATCAACAAAATGGAATCAAGCGCCGACCCTGTCAAGCTCAAGCAGACTCCCGACGAGGAATACAAGCTTCCGCGTCCGCTCAGGGCAGGCGACGAGGTTTTGATTTATGATATTGACAAAAACGCCACCGTGCTCGCTCCGCCGAACAAGGACGGCGTTGTGCTGGTTCAGGCGGGAATAATCAAAACAAGGGTGGACGTAAAGAACCTCAGACTGTTAAAGTCAAAGGTCAAGCCGCCGGCGGTAAAGTCAGCCGTTCAGCGGAGTATGCCCGGGCGTTTGGACGCCCGTCCCGAAACAGAGGTTGACGTCCGCGGACTGACCGCCTTTGAGGCGACGGCAGTGGTTGACAAGGCGATTGATAACGCCGTGCTGTCGGGAATCAGCAAGCTGACGATTATTCACGGCAAGGGCACAGGCGTGCTCAGACGTGAGATTAATAAATTCTTAAAATCAAACAAGGCGGTCAAAAGCCAGCGCCTCGGAGTTTTCGGCGAAGGCGAGGACGGAGTGACCATCGTGGAACTGCGGTGACGCGGATTTGAAAAAAGCAGCTAATAAAAGGGTTGGGCGGGATTTGCCCACACTCAATTAAAAATAAGGGAATATAATATGAAAAAGCAGTTTTTGGAATCAGGTAAAATTGTAGGAACTCACGGAATCAAGGGAGAAGTAAGAATTGATCCGTGGTGCGATTCTCCCGAGTTTTTGTGCGCCTTCAAAAAGCTTTATCTTAACGGCGACGGCACCGAGAGTATTGAGGTAAGGTCGCGTCCGCACAAAAACATCGCGCTTGTCAAGATCAGGGGAATAGACACAATCGAGCAGGCGGAAAGGCTCCGCGGCAAGGTTGTCTATATCAACCGCGACGACGTTAGGCTCGGCGACGGAGTAAACTTTGTTCAGGACTTAATCGGGCTTGAGGTAATAGATTGCGACAACGGTGAGATTTACGGAAAAATCACCGACGTTCTGCGCACGGGCGCCAATGACGTTTACGAGATTACCGACGGCGCGGGCAAAAAATTCCTCATACCTGTAATTGACGACGTGATTATCAGCAGGAACATTGACGAGGGCGTTGTTCTGATTCGCCCGATGAAAGGAATTTTTGACGATGAGGATTGACATAATCACGCTGTTTCCCGAGATGTTTGAGCCTGTGATGAATGAAAGTATAATCGGCAGAGCGCAAAAAAGCGGAGCGGTGAGCATACATACCCACCAACTGAGGGATTTTGCCCTTGACAAGCACAGGCGGGTTGACGATACTCCCTACGGCGGCGGAATGGGTATGCTGATGAAGCCCGAGCCGATTGCGCTGTGCTTTGAGGAAATATGCAGACAAACTGGCGAAAGGCCGCATTTTATCTATATGTCTCCGCAGGGAAAAACCCTGAATCAGCAGCGGCTGAAGGAACTGTCGGAGCTTGAAAATGTCTGTGTGCTCTGCGGTCATTACGAGGGCGTTGACCAGCGCTTGCTCGACAGCTTCATTGACGAGGAAATCTCAATCGGCGACTACGTGCTGACAGGCGGCGAGATTCCTGCGATGGTTTTCTGCGACGCTCTTTGCCGAATGGTTCCCGGCGTTTTGACAAATAACGAGTGCTTTACCGAGGAAAGCCATTATAACGGACTGCTCGAGTATCCGCAGTACACAAAGCCCTCGGAGTGGCGGGGAATGGAAGTACCCGAGGTTTTGATGAGCGGACATCACGCCAACATAGAAAAATGGCGAAAAGAACAGAGCCTCGAGGTAACAAGGCGAAAGCGTCCCGATTTGCTCGATTGACGAATTTGCAACGATAAGTTGCTATATGTTGATTTAATACTGTGAATTATTACAAGTTTTTTTGTAATTATGCACAATAATAACGGATAAAATTCTACACTGGGTGAGTATTAATACGAAAATAATTTATTTTATTGACCTTGCAAAAAAAATTTATTATAATATGTAGTAATCAAGGCATAAATAAGGATAATGTGCTTGGCAAATTAATATTTACTTTAGATTAATTTTGACAGAGAAGAGGGTATTAATTATGTACGTAAAGGAAGTTTTAGTTCAGAACAAAGCAGGCTTGCACGCCCGCCCGGCAACATTCTTTATTCAGAAGGCTAATGAGTATAAGGCTACAATCTGGGTAGAGAAAGAGGAACGCCGCGTGAACGCGAAGAGCTTGTTGGGCGTACTTTCACTCGGTATCATCGGCGGTACCACAATCAAGATTATCGCTGACGGTTCGGACGAGACAGAGGCTGTTGAAGGTCTTGCGGAGCTTGTTGAATCAGGCTTTGCCGAGTAATTTGACTTAAACTTTTTATGATTATGGGCGGATTGTATCCGCCCTATTTTTCGCTTTTATATGAAATTGCGGCGTTTTGCCGGACGTTAAGGAATGGTTGGCAATCGGAAAAACGCCGTAGAGTGCAGACGGCACTTTTTGCGCGAAGGCAGGTGATAATATGAACCCAAAAATGCAGCAGCTGAGAAAAAAGGCAATGGCGCTGCCGCTTTTGCCGGGGGTGTACATTATGCACTCCAAAAGCGGAGAGATTATTTACATCGGCAAGGCAAAGGCGCTGAAAAACCGCGTCAGCCAGTACTTCGGCTCGCAGAACAACCACCCCGAAAAGGTGCGCCGAATGGTGGACAACGTTGACGATTTTGAGTACATTATCACCGACAGCGAGTTTGAGGCTCTGATTCTCGAATGCAGCCTTATAAAGCAGCACACGCCGAAGTATAATATTCTTCTCAAGGATGACAAGGGCTACAGCTACATCCGCGTCGGTTCCGGCGACTGGGGGAAAATTTCGTATGTGCTCCAAAAGGCAGACGACGGCGCGCAGTACATCGGTCCCTACAAAAGCAGCTACTACGTAAAGAGCGCGGTTGAGGAGGCTAACAAAATCTTTATGCTGCCAACCTGCAGCCGCAAATTTCCGCAGGATTTCGGCAAGGCGCGTCCCTGTCTGAATTACCACATCAAGCAGTGCTCGGCGCCATGCACGGGACGCGTAAAAAAAGAGGATTATAAAGAGAGCGTCAGCCAGGCGCTCGACTTTCTGAAGGGCGGTTCGTCAAACTCCGTAAAGCTTTTGACAGAGCAGATGGAGCAGGCGGCTGAGAATCTCGAATTTGAGCGTGCCGCGAAAATCCGCGACCGAATCGCCGCTGTTAAAAAAATGAGCGACAGGCAAAAGGTTGTTGCCAACAAGGTGCTTGACGAGGACGTTATCGCGGGCTTTTCAAACGACGGAAAAACCTGCTTCCAGGTTTTCCGCTTTGAGGGCGGAAGATTGTTTGACCGCGAAAGCTTTGTTGTTGACAGCGGAGAGGAGGAGCGCGACCTTGAGGAGTTCCTGCTGGGCTACTACACGCTCAGGCGCGACGTTCCGAAAAATATCGCGATTGACAGGGAGCCGGACGGAATTGAAGATTTATCGCGCTGGCTCAGCGAAAAACGCGGAAACAAGGTGAACATAACTGTTCCGCAGCGCGGAGAACAGGCGAAGCTTGTCGCAATGTGCCGCTCAAACGCTGCCGAGGCGCTTGCCCAGCAAAAGGGCGCGACCGTTCGGGAGTTCGGGGTGCTCGAGGAGCTGAGACAGCTTTTGGGGCTTGAAAACCTGCCCGAATACATCGAGTCCTACGACATCTCAAACCTCGCGGGCACGGAAAACGTCGCGGGAATGGTTGTTTATAAAAACGGCAGACCGCTTAAATCCGCCTACCGAAAGTTCAAAATCAAGGGCTTTGAGGGACAGGACGACTACGCTTCCATGGCGGAGGTTCTGCAAAGGCGTTTTGAGGAATACTACAAAGCGGAGGACAGCGTCGAGGGCTTCGGTAAGCTGCCTGATTTAATCCTCCTCGACGGAGGCAGGGGACAGGTCGCGGCGGTCAAAGCTGTACTCGACAGTATGAACATCTCGGTTCCGCTTTTCGGTATGGTAAAGGACGACAAACACCGCACCAGAGCCGTCACCGGCGAAGGAGGAGAAATCGCGATTAACTCGCGCAGGCAGGTCTTTACTTTCCTGAGCAAGCTCCAGGACGAGGTGCACAGGTTCGCCATCGGCTACCACCACGCCAGCAGAAAAAAGAGCACCTTCAAAAGCTCGCTGACGTCAATTAACGGCGTCGGACAGGTCAGGGCAAAGGCGCTGCTCAAATATTTCAGGACTGTTGACAATATCTCGAAGGCGGATTTGGACGAGCTTGAAAACGCGCCGAAGATGACAAAGGATTCCGCGCTCGCGGTTTACAGATATTTTCACCCCGAAAACGAGTATTCCGAGGAATCGTAAATATTTTGTAAATTTTTAAAAATAATGTTGTAATATGTTGTTTATTGTGATATAATCAAAAAGATAGTGAAAAAGGACGGTTTTATGAGAGTCATTACAGGGGCTGCCAAAGGCAGACGATTGGAAACCCTTGAGGGCGAGGACGTTCGCCCCACAACAGACAGAGTTAAGGAAGCGGTTTTTTCCGTCATTCAGTTTGAGACCGAGGGCAGAGCCTTTTTGGATTTGTTCGCGGGCTCGGGACAGATGGGAATTGAAGCGCTCAGCCGCGGAGCCGCGTCGGCTTGCTTTGTTGACAGCTCAAAAAAATCCTTTGATACCGTAAAACGCAACCTCGACACCGTCGGCTTTGCCGAAAGAGCGAGGGTTTACCGCACCGATTACCGCAGCTTTCTTGCCGTGAACAGCGAGCTTTTTGACATCGTCTTTCTCGATCCGCCCTACAAAACGGGCATATTGCAGGACAGTTTGGAGCTTGTCGCCGGGGCTGTTAAGGACACGGGCGTTATTATCGCCGAAAATCCGGTTGACGAAGAACTTTTATCAAAATACGGTGATTTTGTACTTGACAGACAGTATCGCTATGGTAAAATAAAAATAACCACTTTCAGACATAAGGACTTTTGCAATGAATAAAACCGTAATTTGCCCGGGCAGCTTTGACCCGGTTACCCTCGGACACCTTGACGTTATTACAAGGGCGTCAAAGATGTTCGGCAAGGTGTACGTTGCCGTGCTTGTCAATTCGTCAAAACAACCATGCTTTTCAATCGAGGAGCGTATGGAGCTTTTGAACGACGCCGTGCGCGGACTGCCTAATGTTGAGATTGTAAGCTTTGACGGTCTGCTCGCGCCCTACTGCAAGGAGCTCGGAGTTGACGCGATTGTCAAGGGGCTCAGGGCGGTGTCGGACTTTGAGTACGAATTTCAGATGGCGATTGCGAACAAAAAGCTTAACCCCGATTTGGAAACAATCTTTTTGACTGCCGACAGCGATTCTATGTACCTCAGCTCAAGTATGGTGAAGGAAATTGGCTCAATGGGCGGAGACATCAGCAATTTTGTGCCCGAATGTGTGCACGACAGGATTGTTGAAAGACTTAAATCAAGGTAAATTATCCGGCGCAGCGCCGGTTTTAAAACTAAAAACACATATATAAATATAAGGAACAGGAGTGGAAAAAATGAAGGTAGATGATTTAATTTTACAGCTTCAGGATTTAATTAACGATTCCAAAACAGTGCCCCTCTCAGGCGGCAAGGTTATGGTCAGCAGCGATGAGGTTTATGACATCATCGAGCAAATCCAGGACGCGATGCCGGCAGAGGTAAGACAGGCAAAGAACATCGTTGCCGACAGAAAACAGATTCTTGCCGAGGCAAACCGTGAGTCGGAAAATATTATCCGTGCTGCCGAGGAGCGCAAAAAGGTTATGCTTAACCAAAACGAGCTTGTAAGAGAGGCTCAAGCTAAGGCTAAGGAGATTGTTGACGACGCGAAGGCTAAGTCGGCGGAAATCAGAAAGGCTGCCAACGTTTATGTTGACGGCATTATGAAGCGCACCGAGGAGAGCCTTTCGGAGCAGCTCGGCGAGGTCAAAAAGACACGCGCAAACATCATCAATTCTCAAAAGGCAAAGCACGAATAAATTTTAATATTGTGGCCGACAAAGGACAAGCGGATTTTTCGCTTGTCTTTTTTCTTTGTGCGATTTTAATATACGTTATAGCGTTTGTTTGTGTAATTCCGACAAATTGTAATTATTTTTTAAATATTAGTAACTTTTTCTTGATTTTTTTCCTCCCGTATATTATAATATTAGCACTAGGTGTCATTTTGTGTCAATTTGTGATAACAAATGGCAAATCTTCTTAAATTCAGCGTGTTTTGGAGGTGAGCTGAGTGTTTTTGGGAACGTCTAACCACAGCGTTGACTCAAAGGGCAGGATTGTTCTGCCCGCAAAGTTCCGCGAAGAGCTCGGCGATACCTTCTACATCGCGCAGGGCTTTGGCAGCCCCTGCGTGCAGGTGATGTCCGCGGAGCAGTTTGAGCGCATTACAAAGAATATTATGGATCTTCCCGCCGACAAGGCGAGGGCGCTGCAGTACGCTTTTACGGCGACAGCCGCCGAGGTTTCGCCGAACGCTTCGGGCAGGGTGATGATTCCCCAGTCGCTTCGCAGGTTCGCGGATTTGAAGGATGAGGCGCTTGTACTGGGAATGGATACCCGAATTGAAATCTGGGACAAGTCAAGGTACGAGGCGTACACCGAATCCAACCGTGATTTGCTCAGCGAAGCGGTCACAATGATGAAGTTTTAGGAGGACGTTATGGAGTTTTCTCATGTTCCAGTCCTTCTTGAGGAGACCATCGACGGCCTTAATATCAAGCCGAACGGAATTTATGTTGACGGTACCGCCGGCGGAGGCGGACATTCGGGAGAAATTCTGAAGCGCCTTTCAAGCGGAAAGCTTATTTCAATCGACCGCGATCCCGACGCAATCTGCACGCTCACCGAACGCTTTAAGAAAAACGAAAACTCGATTATAGTTAAGGGCAATTTTGCCGATATGAAGGAGCTTCTTGAACAGCGCGGAGTTTACAGAATCGACGGAGTTCTGCTCGACATCGGCGTTTCCTCACACCAGCTTGACACCGCGGAAAGGGGCTTTTCCTTCCACGAGGACGCTCCGCTCGATATGCGGATGAGCCAAACGGGAATAACGGCGGAGGAGCTTGTGAACTTGCTGCCGTACGAGGAGCTCAGAAAAATAATCTACGAATACGGCGAGGAAAAGTACGCGCCGTCAATCGCGAGGGGAATTGTTGAGGAAAGGCAGAAAAAGCCGATAAAAACCACCCTTGAGCTTGCGGAGATTATAAAAAATAACGTTCCGCAAAAGGTCAGGCGCGACGGTCACCCGGCGCGGAAAACCTTTCAGGCAATTCGCATAGCTGTCAATGACGAGCTCAGAGCGCTGGAAAAGGGGCTCGACGGAGCCTTTGACCTGCTCGGGAGCGGAGGAAGGCTCGCGGTAATCACCTTCCATTCGCTTGAGGACAGGATTGTTAAGCAAAAAATGGCTTCATGGTGTCAGGGCTGTACCTGCCCGAAGGACTTTCCGGTGTGTGTTTGCGGAAACAAACCGAAGGCGAACCTTGTTAACCGCAAGCCCGTTTGTGCAAATGAAACAGAATTAACCGAAAACCCGCGGGCAAGAAGTGCAAAGTTGAGAATATGCGAAAAAATATGAGAAATTTCTTCTCAACACTGGACAAATGGATAGATTTGGTGTAAAATTATAACAAAGTTGTAAATTATATTACAACTACAAGAAATTGTGGTTGATAAAATTGTAAGCACTAAATATCAGGTTTTTAGTGAAAGTGTCCGTCAAAGCGGACAGATTGTGTGTTTGTTTTTAATCGAAATTGTTAAAATTTTGAAACTTTTTTGCTTTATAGAAAAATAAAGCGTAATCGTGTGTGTTTTATGAAAATTTTTGATATAGAAAGGCACAAGGTGCAATCCAATGGCTTATAACAGCAATAATGCCGCTTACGACTTGAATCTTTTTGACGACGAGCTCTACACCACGGCAGCTCCCAAGCGTGAAACAGATTACGAGCCTGAAAAAAAGGCAAGAAAAAAACAAAAGAATAAGGTTGTTGAATTCTCTGAGGAGAATGTAAATAAAGCAAGACGCCGCAGGCACAACCCCTTTAAGATGGTTCTCGGAGGGCTCTGCGCGGCGGTAGTAACATTTGTTATCGGCGCGATTATCGTGGGACAGGTTCGTCTTACAGAGCTTAACCAGCAGATTATCACCGCGCAGGAGACACTGGCGGACACTCAGAGCGTTTACACTCAGAACCAGATGAAGCTGGAGGCAAGCCTCTCGAACGCGGAAATTGAAAAGCACGCAACCGAGGTGCTTGGTATGACCAAAGCCTCAAACGCTCAAAAGGACTTGAGAGCGGCGACAAAGCAGAGGTTTCTGTTCAAAAAAGTGATAACATTTTCACACAGTTTATTGAATCAATAAAAAATCTTTGGTCATAACATTCATTTCAATTTAATATGATATAATGAAAATGAGAGTTAAGACAAAGTCTTGGCTCTTTTTTTGCAGTATATGCGGCACATAAAACTGCGCTGTTTCGGCTCCGCCGTCAACGTCCGGCGGCGCTTTCGCGAAACGGTCAGCTTACCACATAACATTGAGCTCAGGCTCAATCCAAAATTCTCTGTAAAGGAGCTTCGTTTTGGAAGATAATGAAAAAAATGTAAAACGCCCCGCAAAGCGCGCGGAAAAAGGTCCTAACCAAAGGCTCAGGCAGCGCACGGCGGTTTTGATAATTGTAATACTTGTATTCGGCTTCGGCGCGGTTCTTATCAGGCTGTCTTTTCTGACGCTTGTTCAGGGCAGCACGCTTCAGGAGGCGGCTGTCGGACAGATGCTCCGTGACACCACAATCAACGCCAAGCGCGGTTCAATTTACGACACAAACGGAAAGGTGCTTGCCGAAAGCGCGTCCGCGTGGCAGGTTGTGCTCTCTCCGATTAACTTTGAAACCGATCAGCAGCGCGAGGCGGCGGCAAAGGGACTTTCCGAGATTTTAGGCGTTGAGTACGAAAACGTGCTCGAAAAAACACAGCAAAAAAACTACTATGTTGTTGTAAAGCGCAAAATTGAGGTTGAACAGCGCAACCAGGTATTGGAGCTGAGCGAAAAGCTCTCCAAAGAATACGACTGCGACGGCGTAATTCAGCTTCTTGACGACTACAAGCGCTACTATCCCAAGGAGGAACTCGCGTCCTGCGTAATCGGCTTTGCCGGCGCGCCGTTTACTCTTGCCAGCTACGTTCTGGAAGGCGGCGCAAGTCGTTCGTTTGCAAAGACTAAGCGATTTATGTACCTGTATCCGGAGGCGTTTAGCGAACTGATGGGGACGCTTTCCAGAGCCGTCGCCCTCTATCTTAAAGGACAGATCGCCGCTGGAGCGCAAGTTGTACAGCTGTTTGACTCCTGGGTAGGTTGCTTATCTCCTTTAGAATATAATAGTTACGTATTTACTCACGTTCATGCTCTTCTTAACGAAGTTGAGCAAGATGCGCCAGCTATCCATTTTGGAACAGGGAACCCGGCTTTGATTCCACTCATGACTCAGGCGGGGGGAACGGTAATTGGAGTCGATTGGCGCATGGACTTGTCCGACGCCTGGGATGTAATCGACGCCAACAATGGCGGGCGGCGACGTTCCGTTCAGGGCAACCTTGATCCCGCCGTACTTTTAACCACTCCAGAAGAAATTGCTGCTCGAACTATCTCTATGCTCGACAGCGTCCGTTCTCGCCGCGGTCTGATTGTTAATTTAGGACACGGAATAATCAAAGAAACTCCTGTAGAAAATGCAATAAGTTTCGTCAAAACAGTCCGAAACTATCAATAATTTTGCTTTTTTTCTTTTTTTTGTTGAATTCTATTGTATTATCCAGCCGATAAGAAAAATTGGAATACAGGGAAAGAGTCCGTGTATTCTTCCCATGATTATCTTCAGCTTTTGACAAATAGAGGAAAATTTGTCGTCCCGAAAAGCTGGGTTTCCCCAAAAGAAATCATGGTTTTATTGGGTATGTTTTAATTTTTTACAGTCACATAAGGGACCGAGACATGGACGTAAAACAATTTTTCAGGAAGAGGTTAGTCGCATACGTGGCGGCATTATTGTCCGTAGGACTTTGCGGATTGCCACAAGCTCGCGCAGACCAGAACTATCAGCCTGATGTCAACGTAGGCGGTACAATTACCGGCTCAAAAGACATCGCCGATTACGGCGTAGCTGAAAGCAATGGTTACATCGCCACGTTCAAAAACCCTGACGGCAGCATGAATGCCAGCATTCAGGATTGGAATGTAACCAACAAAGCGACGCAAAACACGTACAAAGAAGCTACGTACGACGGAACATTCTATTATGACAACCACGGTGAAGATGGAATCATTTGGAGAAATGCCAAGCTGGTATTGGCGGCTCCAACGGATTCGACATCGTCAGCCGCTCGCAACGTCAAAATTACAGTTAAGGGGACGAACCAGTTTGGTTCTGGTCTTAACGTAGGCGACTGGGGCAATACTTTGGGCACGGAATACACTATGCTTCCCATCAAAGCCAAAGAAGTTGACGTTCTGTTTGGCGTCATGAACGACGGCAACTCCGAAGATCGATACGATGGAAATACCGGCGCCTATGCAGACGTTACTTTTGCAACTGGCAGCAACTCCCATTTCTGGGGCGGCGTTCAGTTCGGCGGTCAAGACGGCGCTACGATTCAGCCCAATGCTGGAAATACGAAAGTCGTCTTTGAAGATGGCAGCAAAACCATCTTCGAAAACCAAAACACCTATTTTGGCGGCGGCGGCTGGAACGCTGACGGCGTAACCAAAGGCGGTAACGCCGACGTTACCTTCGCAGGCGGAACGACGACGTTTAATCAGCGCGCGGTCTTCGGCGGCGGAGCCAGCAACCCAACAGGAACGCCTCGCGTTCAGGTTGGCGACAGCGACGTTACCTTCGACAACGGCGTCAACTACTTCACCGGTAAGAACGCGACCTACGTCGATGCCCAGGGTCTTGCCAACCAGAAGAACTATTACGGCGTTTACTTCTCCTCAATTGGAGGATTGGACGGTCTGGCTGAAGGTGGAAACGCTAACGTTACCATTAACGGCGGTACGAACACCTTTGATACCGAAGTTCACTCTGTTGGAAACTACGATTTCACACCTTACGGCGACATCATTCGCAGTAAAGACGACTTCGACGTAACCTGGGGCGGCAACAGCAATATTCTCGTAACCGGCGGCAACAACCATTTCAATGGTCGTTCGACGTTCGGCGCGCCCAACGGCAAGTCTACGCTGAACTTCACCGGCGGCAGAACCAATTTTGACGGAACCGTTCGTTCTGCCAACATGGGTAAAGGCGACATTCTGGACGACGTTGCGTTCTCCGAAATCAACACGAACTACAACGGTCAGGATATTCCGTACGTTTACTTTGGCGGTAAATCTCTCACCGACGAAGACGTGAACTACTGGAATAACTACTACAACCTTCCCGGACACGATGCGTACGAGATGTCGACAGGCGATTACGATCACACCGCGCCGACGATCAATGTCAATCTTTCCGGTCGCAGCAAAGTTGTTCTCAACACCACCGGCTTTGTTGGCGGCGCCAACTATAAACAGCTCGACGGATCCGTTGACATTGTAAACCCGTATACAAGCTCTTTGTATAAGGAATTCACGTACGGAGACGATGGAGCGGAATCGCCCAGAGATCATAAGTTCACCGTTGATTACACTCGATTCAATACGTACGCCGATTCGGATGACACCAAAATTGGCAATTACACTGACGGCAAAATTGATCAGACGGCTGAATACACTCATCAGCTCCTCAAGGACGATGCTGGTTCTGGAACGTTCAACGTTGGTAAAAACGCCGAATTCCGCCTGGGTCTTTATAACACAACCCAGCTTTACAATGCGCCGGATGAATACCTGGATAACGAACTCAATCCCGTTACTCCGCAGAACGTTGGCTACACGACCAACCGCAGCGCTCAGGTTCAGTTGATTGGCAACACGTCCACATTTAACGCGGACTGGGGCAACCTTTATCTGACCATTGATCCAAACGGCACACAGTGCCTCAACGAAGAAGGCGAATGGGTTGAACGTCTTAACGTCGGTCGCCTGGCTTTCCAGAATATCAACATTACCGGCAATACGAAGCTGTATCTTGCCACGGCATACGACTACACATGGTGTCAGATGATTGGCGAAGACGGCAAAGATAAAGAATTCTACTCCATCGAAGCGTTCCATGATACTGACGGAACTCAGTTGAATATTGACGACGCTGGAGGAAAACACCTGTTCTACGAAGTTGGAGTTGAAGGACTTGCCAACGACGACGGAACGCCGAACGTACCGTTCTATGACAAAGCTCGTCTGCACGTTAGAGTTCACGATCCGCACTCGATTGTTGCCGACGGAAACCTTGGCATCAACATGGACAGATACCTGTATGAACTTTGCCATCCTCAGGAAGACGATTACCGTGAAGCCCTGGACGACATCTGGAACAGCGACGACAAAATCGAAGCTCAAGAAAAGTTTGACGACCTGGCTGGCGGAATCTACGGAGACTGGCTCAACTCTCAGGTTCAGCGACAGATCGCTTTCAACAACATGCTTTCCAACCGTTTGGTTACGGACGACATGGGACTGTGCCAGTTCTGCTGCCAGAGCCAGTGCGTTGAATACGCGTCTGATTGCGAACCGAGCTGCAGCCAGTGCTGCGCCAGACGTCAATGCGAATTTGGCGGACGCATTTGCGGAACGTATCCGCGTTACTGCGAACCGCGCCGATCACTCTGGGGTTCCTTCACTGGCAACTATGGCGATGGACTGTACTGGAAAGGTTTCACCAAATACCATGAAGAATCCTCCGGCATGGCTGTTGGAATTGAATGGAAGAACGTTTGCTGCAGAGTCTTCGGAATGTACTTCGGTTACTCCACCTCCGATATTTGGCACACAAACGCCGCTAAAGGCAACACCTACTCCAGAATTAAGTCTGACGACTTCACCTTTGGTTTGTATGCGAAATGGGACGCTCGCTGCATGGGCGGTTATTGGCTGGCGAACGGAACGTTCACCTACAACACTCTGGACGGCGAACGATACTACAATACCCAGTCGTTTGACAACAACTTCACTGCCGATACAAAAGGACTTTCCGCTGCGGCTTACATCGAACGCGGTTGGATGTACGTTGAGAAACACGGATTTGTTGTCAACCCGTACGCTTCACTTCAGTACACATTCGTTACGATTGACGATTTCACTGAAGATGGAAAATCCAATCTTGGCGGAGTTGACATGCCGTCGCACATGAACCTGTACTGCTATGACATGGCGTATAATTCCTTGAGAGGTCAGTTAGGCGTCCGCGTCAGCCGCGACTTCATCGTTGGATGCAACAACTGGCAGATCCTGAGATTGACCCTCGGCGGAGCTTATGCTCACGAGTTCCTTGATCCGCAGGCTGTCTATTACACCCACGTAATGGGAAGTACGTCTATGACGGACAGCCCGATGGGAGATTTCGAGATGAGAAGCAACGGCTGCAGCCGCGACTGGGCGAACCTCATGTTCTCTGCTGACTACCGTCTCACTCAGAGAATGTCGGCTAACTTCCAGTACAACGCGTACTTCAATCAGTACAAGACGGTCAACGCTCTCAACGCAACGTTGCGAATCGACTTCTGATGAATTGATAAAACAGACGTTGGCGAGGGTTTTCTTCTCGCCCTGTCAAAAAAACAAGTCCCTGTTTGCTTTCGGTCGGCAAACAGGGATTTTTTATTTCGAAATTATCAATTAGCAATTTTCAATTAACAATTGACGCAAGCGCTCCCCCAAAACATTGATTAACGCGAAGCATAATTGATAATTGTCAATTGCTAATCGTTAAGCCAAACTCCCTCGCCTGGCTGCGGCGGATCAGGAATAAGCGTCTGAACAATCGTTTGAAGCAGCGTTTCTATTCCGGTTCCGTCAACAGCGCTGACGCGAAGAACGGAATTGTCTGTTTGTGGAGACGTTGCCAAATCGCATTTGTTCATAACGTCTATTACCGAAACGACGCTGCGAAACGATTCTGACTTTCTGGCGATGTTAATCGTTTGCATGGAATCCGAATCGTCAAACAGACGGACGACCAGGTCAGCTTCCGCAATAGCGCTTTTTGCCCGATTGACGCCTTCAAGTTCCAAGTCGTCGGTCGTTTCTCGAATTCCCGCCGCGTCAACGAATTCAAACAGCCAGCCGTCAATCGCCGTTTGAGCCTGAACCAGATCGCGCGTCGTCCCTTGTTGGGCGTTGACTATCGAACGTTGAAAACCCAGAATCGCGTTGAGCAAAGACGACTTCCCAACGTTGGGACGTCCAATAAACACGACTCGCCACGGAACGAGAAGATGGCGAGCAACGGCTTTTGTCTCATAGAAGCGCTTTTCCAGCTCTTGCGCCTGTTCCTCATTGCCGTCAGCGCGAAGCTGAGCGATTTGTTCTCGCGTTCGCCGTCCAGCCCCGTTATACTGATCCAGCAGAATAGACGCCGTTCGATACGTTGGCGCCTGTTCCAGCATAGCCAGAATCTTCCGGTTTTCCTCGCTGACGTTTTGATGAATACGCCATTGCTCTGCATCTGATTCTTGTGCTCATAGAGCTTCTGACGGTCCTCGGCTAACTTCATGTCAATGAAATCGACCACGATGATCCCCCCCATGTCGCGTAGCCGCAACTGGCGTGCCA
>CAJOLF010000012.1 GCA_905235295.1 uncultured Ruminococcus sp.
CCTTTTTTCACATTCGCCGCCGCCGTAAATGTCGGCGTGGTCAAAAAAGTTGATGCCCAAATCAAGGCAGGCTTGAATGTAAGAGGGAATTTCACTCGGACTGAGCTCCGTTATTCGCATACAGCCCAAGCCGATAACGGGAATTTGCAGGTTTGTTGAACCGAATTTTATTGTTCTCATTCGGATTCCTCCTTTATTTTTCTGAATAATTTTATTAAGCGTCAATATCTCCGTGGAAATTTTTAAGCGAGTCGATCGTGATTTTGCATCCGGGCTTGACGTGCTGCATAATAAACTTCATAATGTTTTCGGGAACTGCTACGCATCCGCCTGTATAGGTGCGGTTGACGCGGTAGCAGTGCAAAAAGAAAGCAAAGCCTTTTTCTTTTTCACATTCGGAGTTGTATCCCATATTCAAAACATACTGATAAGCGTAGTCAAAGTCGTAAATATGCTCGCTGTTTTCTGTATCGAGGTCGGGAATGTCTTTAATGCTGACGAGCTCGTTAAAGTGTTTGCCTTCGCGGGCGTCGCCCGACCAATAGTAATCATCGTCAACCTTTGTGTACTCCATCTGACATCCCGGGTTGTCCGCGAGTCCAAACGCTTTGTCAATCGTAAAGGTGCCGACAGGCGTGTAACATTCGTTGATATTGGCATTTCCCAAACCGTCCAAACCGATAAAGCCCGGGGTGGCGATAAGCTGCTGCCATTTTCCGTTTCCGTCCTTTTCGTGCATGGTGACGTACGCCGTGGTTTTATCTATGCCGGCAACTACAATCAACTGTTCCGCGTCCTTAACGGCATCAAGCTTTGTTACCCATTCGGGCGACTCGCGCACCTCTTGCTTTGAAAAGTACAAATCGTCAGCATTACCGCCGCTTTGCGGCGAGCATGCCGCCAAAGCGCTCAGAAAAACCATGAAAACGAGTAAAATAGAAATTGTTTTTTTCATAATTATTCCCTTTCATTTACGTTAAAACTGAATAAATCGGGTGCCGGGCAGCAGGCAAAATCCTTAAATACATATTACCGCAAATCAATCTGATTTTCAACCCGCGGGTTAAATTTTGGTTGGAAATTTACATAAAAATTTTTTAGTATAATTACTCAAAAATATTGGATAGGAAATGGATGGTCAAGAACACATCTCAAAGCAAACAGCTTAATTAAATGAAATACAGTTGCTTCACTTTCCGAATAGATTTGATTACGTTTTTTAAAAATACGGCAGCTTTTCAAGATTTGAGCTGACGATCGACTTGTATTGCAGGAACAGGCTTTTCTTCGCCTTTCGTACTTCCAGATACTCGGACAAATCAGGCTTTACACCGCTCTTTGTAATCTGAAAGGTGAAGCGTTCGATTTTATGTTTACAAATAAGTACCGAGAATATGATAAACAGAAACGACAGAATCGTTACAACGGACCACACCCAATAAAACGGTCCTCTGTGATAAATATTAATACTGTCAAAGTAATACAAAATGTTTGTAAAGGGATTTGCAACAAGAAGCCCGATACAGAATAATTGCAATAACTGGAATAAGACCGCAACAGTCCTCAGAAATTTTTGATCCGATCTGATCGGCAACGTGAACCAACAGAGAACGTCCTAAACATTATATAGAAAAATAGTGATGTAAAAGATAATGATCTCATTCGTCAGCGGTATCTTGTACTTACTGCGCGTTTTACTGATAACTCATTCATAATATAATAAAGAGATCACCGTGACAAATATCCTTCTCCCAAAGGCTATATAATAAAAAGCCCTGTTCATATATATGAAACAGAGCTTTTTTCTGCAAATTGCTACTAAAACTTCATGATCACCGTATTGATACCGGCATTATTATAGTAATCGATCTGACGCGCTGTTTTCGACACGATACGGATACCGATGTTGGTTTCCGGGTGTGTGGGATCAAAAAGGTCAATTCGCTTTCTCGGGTCGAACTCACGACAATTATCTCTGATGCGGACGGTCAGATCTCCGTTTCTCAAAACGACGCGGATGTCCGCATAATAATCATCGGATCCCTCAAAGCCGTGCTTGAGCACGTTGGCGGTCATTTCCTCCACACAAAGTCCTACATGATTAGAGGTTTTTGGAGGATAATCGTGTTTCAGGCAGAATTCGATTACCTTTTTGGAAGCCTCAGTCACATCATTCATACATACTGCGGAGAAAGTCAGATATTCATTCGTCTTTGCACCGAAATCATCTGACAGCTTCAATAACGCCGGTACGGACAGATCAAATCTTTTATGATAGCAGTTTACCGAAATCAACACAACAATGATACACAGCACATCCACGACAAAGTTAGAGATCCACGCCGCGTCAGCTCCGAATAATGGGATCGCGAACAGGCTGAATAAGCCGATGACCGTCGTTTCGGCAAATGACATGATATTGACCAGCAGCATCCTGCTCTGCGCCCTGTAAGCCTGCAGCAGGATATTAAAGATGACGTTCGGAACAAGATAAGTGAACGTCAGAAGAAACATCCGCTGAGCAAGCGCCTGCACAGAGCTGTCGTTCGGCACAAACGCCCGTGACAGCGGTGAAGAGAACACCATAATCAGTCCGGTGACCGCGGCGCAGGATATGACGCCGATCCGCATCGCGATACGCGTCAGATCAATCAGGCTCTCGCGGTCCTCTTCGCCGAAATAGATACCCGCGAGCGAGGAGTAAGCGTTGCTGCACCCGGAGGGTACGGCTCCTGTCATAGCGCTGACGGTCGCCATGATCCCTGCGACCGCTACGCCGGCGGCGCCGACATAGTGATTCAGAGAATAATTGAAGCAGTAGTTCTTGATGATAACACCGATCGTCAGCATCAGAGAGGGCAGTCCGCGAGCCGCGGCTCTCAGCGCCAAGCGAAAGTCAACGCCTTCACGGAATCTGAAGCTGAACAGCTTGTCTTTTTTGAAAAAACCCGGAAGCAGAACCAGAAGCGCCGCCAAGCTGCTGATAGTTGAAGCAAGACCGACGCCGAATATACCGCCGCTTTCAATCAACAGCCAATCGCCAAGTACATTACCGGCGACCATCGCGCCTATCGCGCAATAGGAGCGCTTAATCTCGTTATTAAAGGGACATAAAGCCATCAGCATAGAGGTAAGTACCTGCGGCAGGATCCCGGGAGCATAGCCATTGATATACTCGCAGAGTAGATCGAACGGTTTTCCGTCTGCTCCGAGAAGGGACGCAAGCTCTCTGTTAAACACCATACAGCATACCGAAAAAACGGTAAAAACAGTCGCTAATATCACGAACACGCCGGCAAACAGACTGTTGACTTTTTTGATCTCGCCCTTGCCGGCAAGATTTCCCGTCAGCACCTGTGTACCGAGGATGAGCACGTAGCAAATGCCGATCGCGACCGTAACGGGAGAAAAGAAGCTCACCGCGGCAAGCGCGTCCTTACCTAAGACCCTGCCGATGAACAGATTGTCGATCAGCCCGCATGCACAGATAGTAACAACAAGCAGCATATTGTTGATCATCAGGCGGCAAAAAGCGCCTTTGATTAGTTTTTTTCGGGATCTTCCTTCCATGGGATCTCCTTTTTCTATCTTGCGTTGATACTCATATCAAAAAAGCTGTCGAGGTTCCCGAATAGCGCGAGATCTTTGGTGAATACCGGATGACCTGTATCGCACCCGATACACGGCGCGTCAATGTAGTCTCCGCGCTTGACAAGCTCTCTGAGTTTATTTGCGCGTTCACAGCGCCATATCTCGCTGAATGTGTTGCGGTGCAGATTTCCAAGCGTGGGCTTATAGGTAAAGCAGCAAACCGACACATCTCCGTTCGGTCTGACCTGCGCCTGACCCCACAGTCCCATACAGGTGATATGATTTGAAGTTAAAGCACAGGGATCGGCGTACATATTTTGGATATGAGAAAGATTCTGGATGATCTTCGCCGAAACATTCGCGTAACAGCCCGCGAGGGCTACACCCTTTGTCTTTGCGTACTCGCAGAGGTCTTCAATCTTATTGCTGAGCTGTCCTAGCTGCTCTTTTGAAAACCTCATATTGTCGGGAATAAAGGCATAGGGAGCGATCAGCGCGCCTCCGATTTCGGTGACGCCGTTCTCAGAGGCAAAATCCGCGAACGATCTCAGGCTGTCAATGTTCAGCGCGGAGATCACGCTGTGGATCCGCAGAAAGAGACTCTCGCTGTTTTTTCGTAACAGCCGTATTCCTTCAATAACCTTTTCGGTCGCTCCGGGGACTCCTCGTTGGATATCATTGATCGAGGGATCGGGACTGTCGAGAGATACCGTTATCATATCACAGTATTGCGCCAAAAGCGGTGCGTTCTTATCATCGATCAGCGTTCCGTTCGTCCAGAGATGCACATATATGTTATAGGATTTTAATATCCGCATATACTCGATAATATGCGGCTCCATCAACGGTTCGCCGCCGCCGATGAACAGAAAATACCGGATTCCGAGACGACCGACCTCATGCAGGAAGGCTTTGGTCGTTTCGTAGGACAGCTTCTCATCCCGGTGCTTTGCGTAATCGTCCTTATGTATGCGGTCACACATAGGACAGCGCAGGTTACAGTTGATGGTCGGCTCAAAGGATATCCTGACCGGAGCTTTTATGGAATCCAAATATTCGTCATAATTCATTATCGGGTCTCCTTTACGGAATTTTGGTGATGATCGCTTGTCTTTGAGATCCTTCGGCGGATTTCTTCTTTCAATTCAGCATCCAACGGTCTGTCTTTGAAATAATAATCCCGATCACTTTCCGTGATCTCGCGGATCACACGGCATGGATTGCCGGCAGCTACCACCCACGAGGGGATATCCTTTGTGACGACAGACCCAGCGCCGATAACGGTATTGCTGCCGATCTTTACCCCGGGACAGACAGTCACGTTGCCGCCGAGCCACACGTTATCACCAATCTCAACGTCGATCCCGTAAGTGTAGTTTCCGTTTCTGAGCGTGGGATGGATCGGGTGACCTGCCGTATAAATATTCACATTGGGACCGAGCAGACAATAATCTCCCAGCTTGACCTTCCCAACGTCAATGATTGTGCAGTTGTAGTTGAACAGACAGTTGTTACCGACCTCGATGTTATACCCATAATCACAGTAAAAAGGCGGATTCAAGAGAAGGTCGCCGTGACAGACCATCAGTTTTTTCGCTAAGCTGTTGATCCCGTCTGTATCTGTTCTGTCCATTGTATTGAGCTTTTGCAGTATTCGTCTTGCCTGATTCATTTGCTCAATCAGCGTTTCATCTGTCAGATAAAGCAAGCCGTTGTCGCGCCTTTCCGTATCGTTCATTACTATCTCCCGCAGTCATCCTGTAATGGAATTTATTATATCACACAGGATTTGTAGCTTTATCACAAAAAAGAATTAATCTTTTATTTTATTAAAAATACAAAGAAAAAACAACGAGCATACAAAATCATTTTTTGACGATCATATTTGACTCGGTCCTTAAAAAAGTATATGAAGAAAATGACGAACAAAGTAAAATCATTGTTGACCAAATGGTAAGTAAGTATGTTGAAGATATGGACTAAATACTGGGCTTATATATTCTTTGGGACGTAGTTGATGATATTTTAAAATGTCAAAAGAATCCGCGACACCATATTGGCGCTGTTTTTTGCTTCGATAATATGGACAACATAGATAGTACTGATGTAAGAAAATCATTTATACTATTCTCTGATAAAAGACTTTAAAACAGATGCCGATGGAAAATTCTGCAGAACAAGGCGGAGGACGCAGGAATCCTGACGGATTCCGAGGACGACAACGCAGTTATGCGAAATTTTACACGGCAAATGTTAAAGGATTTTATTAGTAGAGAATAGTATTATTAAATATTTTGTTTAATTTCATATTAATATTAGAGATATCTTTAAAAAGATTGACTTAGAAAAGTATAACTGCAGTAATGTTGATCTCCTTGATAATTATACGTATGTTATTTCTTATCGAGAAACTACTTATGCAAAATTAACTGAACACTTAAACGAATCTACAAAGTTTATAACTTAAAAACACACTCATAATAATGAAGGCGGAAAGCTAAACGCTCTCTGCCTTCATTGATTATTCATAATACTTTTTTTAGTTGAATAGTGAAAACTATTCAATAAAAGAACAAATCCGAAACTCTCCCCAATCGGGACGAGGTTCGGATTTGTACTGTTTGGTACGAGTGTTCATTACGAACTTATAAAAATATATGTATGATTAAAATTGTTTGATTGATGGCACGATGACGGCATTTTAAAGGATAGAGAATGGACTTGCCGTCACTACAACGGCACAACATAATCATCAAAAGAAAAATTATAATCAGCAGTATAAGGCACAGCAAAACGTATGAAATCAACTCTCCGTGGCAGCGTCTTATACTGTAGCAAGTAGGGAATTTGTACGGCAAATTTTCTCTTACAACAGCCTAAATGCTGTTGTGAATCTTTAGGGACACCCTAACCCGAAAGAAGAAAGTATATTATTGAACGAAAAAAAGCAAGAATCGAACTGCGTGTTACGCAGCACGAAAAAGAGAACATTAAAAACGGCTAAACCCCTCTTATAAATCAAAGTTTTAGCCGTTTCTCTATGCTCGTTTGTCGCTTGTTTATCTCTTAAATCTACAGACAGATAATGGACAATACCGTCATACGGTCATAATGCTAAATATAGATAATTGCTCATTTTCTTTAAGCAACGTGTTTTGTTTTCCAGTAACAGTATAATTAGTTAGCAGGGCTTCTATAACTGGATTTCTGTTTATTTCTTTTGCTCCGACATGATAGAAATGTTCACGCGTTATTTTTTGGCAGTCATTCCATACTGTCGCAATATACTCATTTTCCCTATAATCGTTATGGTCCCATGTTGACAGCATAAATTTTGCATTACTATCAACTAATGCTTTGTGCAAGGCAAGCTCTGATCGTTCGTCCCAACTATCATAATAATCTACATGACGTCCTATATATGGTGGGTCACAATAAATAAAATCATTCATGCCCGCCATAGCAATAGTTGTTTCAAAAGGTTGACAAAAAAACTCCCAAGAATGTGTTTTCAATAAACTTTCAACGTGCGCGACTTGGTTTACAATTTTTGTCACATAAGCTTTTGCAAAGCGCCGCGGTTTATGACCATAAGGAACATTAAAATCATAATCCTTATTAAACCGTATCATTCCATTAAAACAAGAGCGATTTAAGAATAAAAAATCAAGTGGGTTGTGCTCATTATTAAATCTTGTACGGACGGTATAATAGTAATCATCGTCCCCTTCCTCTAACAGTTTTCCTTCTCTCTCTAAAAAATCGCGTACAACATAGGACGTTATAATGCCAGACTTTATTTGATTATAGAACTCTATAATGTGCGGATTTGTATCTGCAAATACAGCTTGATGTGGTTCAATGTTAAAGCCGACAATGCCTGAACCCATAAACGGTTCTATCCAAACAGAGTTCGGCTGCATAATAACGCTTTGTCTAATCAAGGGAACAAGTTTTGTTTTTATCCCCTGTATTTTTATGGGTGGTACATATACTTTTTCATTCATTTTGCTTTCCTCTTTGGTGCTTTGGGGTTATTCAGTTCAGCGGGCAAACCACGGTATTGTAAGTATTCATCAAACGATGAAAGTTTTTTACGCTTTCCGTTCCCAAGAATTTCGATTTTTCCGAAATTAGCCCAATAATCATCAAACAGTTCCTCTCCCGCCTTGGCGAAAACTCCGTTACCGTTTAGTATGTCGTCAATCTTTTGAATACTGCCTATATTCGCAGTATTTCCACTGCCCCCTTTGTCGCTTGCAATCTTCCATTTTTCTTCGGCAAAAAACAGAAAATTCTTTATAACCGCTGGTATTGTTGCGATCTCATCTATAGAATAGATGTGCGTTTCCTCGTTTTTGTCAAGAACTGCGTTTCCTCGTTTTTGTCAAGAACTGCGCGTGAATATATAATCCCTAAACAAAAATGCCCACTGTATTCATCATAAGGATATTGTATGTTTTTCGTGCTTGTTCGATTAACAAAATATTCTCCGTGCGAACCTAAAGTAAAGCCATTACAGAAACCAGGATATTCTTCATCTCTGTAAGTCGTTTTTAAGTCTACAGCAAACTTGATTTGCGGATTACTCTTTGAAATAAACGTCAAGTCAGGATACCAATTTTGGTATGTAGCAAGTTCGATGTCATAACCAATTTTTTTGGCAAAAGTCAAAAAGTGTGGGAACAAATGAAGTTCAAGGACTTTTGAAACGATTTTGGTATCAGAGGAAATTGTGTAGATATTTTTGAATATGTCAATAAATCCTCTGATAGTCCATTCATCACCCATAGCAATAAAATCCCTCAAAGTGGTGGCAAAATCTTTTAGTTGAGCGCCAAATACTGCTTTTTCTGCTTCGTTTTTCACGTGTTATTACCTCTTTCTTGAGTTAATAAGGATTGACTTTTCTTATATCTCTACAATATTGTCAAGCCCGCATTCAAAGGCGGTTGCGATTTTTTCTAACGTGTCCATTGCTACGGGTTCGTCTTTTCTCATTTTGGTAAGTATGTTCGTACTGATACCCTCCGCATTGCGTATTTGCGTTTTCGTCATGCACTTGCCTATCAACAATTCCCATAAGCGGTTATAGCTGTATGTCATGCTTTTTCCCTCCGCTAAAATAACCATAAAAAAGCAGAATACATTATAGCATACCTCGCGGAAAAATTCAATAATATATCCTGTAAATGTGATATTAATTTTATCATTTCAGTTTTGCATGGCAGCTGCAATACAGGGTCAAGTCCTCTTTGTACGCCTCAAACGTGTCCACGCGGGTTATATCGTACAGAATAGTGTTATACCGCACAATATGGGCGGTCGTTATGTTCGTGCGGTAGTTTATCGAAAAAGGTCTTCTTCCTTGTAGTTGGTCGCAGCCGCCGCGAACACATTCTTACCGGAAATCTGCCTGAAATACGCCCACATGGACGGACAGAGGGCGTGCAGGGTCGTTGTGGCGAACCCCCTCGTTGTCGCGCTCCGTTATCTGCGCCAGTATTTCTTTTTTCTTGTTTTTCAGTTTCATACCGCCGCCACCTTTTAATCTCTGTCATGTATTCAGGATAGTTTTCGTAAAACCCTACGTAACAGTCGATGGTGAGCAGGCACAAAACCTGCTCACTACATACAAATCAGATGAAATTGACTAAAAGAATGAGTGTCCATAACTTAAATCCGTTATGAACACTCATACTGGTGCGGATAACAGGACTTGAACCTGCATGAAATTGCTTTCACATGGACCTGAACCATGCGCGTCTGCCAATTCCGCCATATCCGCATTTATGAAATTGTAAGTTGTTTTTGCAGGACAATCGGGAATTTTAGAAGTTCACCGACGTGGTGTAACCTGAACCATGCGCGGTGTGTCCCGCTTGAAATATAGTCGTACCGCGTCGCGTGATTGCACGCTTCCTTGTATTCCTTATTTCAAACCTCGCTTTTGCTCGCTTAATCTGCCGCCGGCAGCGCTCACAACGCGACCAATTCCGCCATACCTGCATATTAATTTTTGCCCTCTTAATTTTTACACGGCAGAGAGCTGAGAGCCGAGGCGGAGCGTTTTGCTTAATCCACAAGCGATATTATATCAAATAAAACCTTTTTTGTCAAGCGCAATGCGCGCAACCGTTAGGCGAAAATCGTTCAAAACAATCTCAGCTTGTTTTGCCGGCTCGCTTCGGAGATCTGCGGACTGAAAAGGCTTTGCCTTAACTCAGCCTGTCGTATTTTCCGATGTCGCAGAGCCTGATGTCATGGCAGCCGAGCCTTGTGCTCAGCGGCGCGAGCTCCATATAATCTCCGTAGAGGAAGCGCAGATACCCGTCGTATTTTTCGGGTACAGGCAGCATTTCTCCCGCAAAGTCCATATAAATCGCCTTGTCGAGCAGCTCTGCCGGAAAGCTTCCGTTATAAACGTTCCTGCCCATTCCGTCATAGAGGTATTTCGCGTTCTTTTTGTGCTTAAAAAAGCTGATTGTGTGGTTCATCAGCCAAAGGCTGAAATTGAGCGGGAAAAGCTTGACGCAAAGGTTTGTAACGGCGGTCTGAAATTTGCTGCCGTTGCTCGTTTTGGTCTTGTTCCACTTGTTGAGCACAAGCGCGCGCGTGAAGATTGTCATATTGAGATGAATCTTCTGACCGAGCGCGGAATTCGCGGTTTTGTCGTGGCAGAAAATATCAAGCGCTATGCCGTTGTTGATTGATTTGTGTGATTTGGCAAGCTCGGTGGCGAACACGGTGTTGTTAACCCTGAGCTTGGCAAATTCGTAATAGTTGTTTTTATCCGTTTTGTTTGAGTGGAACGAGAGGAACGGCGGCAGCTCGTCCGGCGCGATTTCGCAGAATTTGTCGTAATCCTCCCTGAGCATCATAATGTCGGAGTCGTCGTCCCACGGAATAAATCCGCCGTGCCTGATTGCTCCGAGCAGCGTTCCTCCGCCGAGAAAGTAGCGGATATTGTGCTTTTTGCAAATCCGGTCAACCTCCAAAAGAC
Organism: uncultured Ruminococcus sp.; assembly: GCA_905235295.1. Taxonomy (GTDB): domain Bacteria; phylum Bacillota; class Clostridia; order Oscillospirales; family Acutalibacteraceae; genus Ruminococcoides. The sequence goes on from CAJOLF010000012.1 coordinate 10,595, forward strand.
AGGCGAGCTGGATTTTTTGAATTGCTCCGAGCCGTCCGTCGTGGGTGTTGGGCAGGGCGGCTCCCGCCGAATTTTCCATATAGCTCATAACGCAAAGCTCAAGCGCGGTTTCAAGCTTAACCGCAGGCGGACAGCCGTTGTCTTCAAGCTTGCTGCCGAGAATCGCGCAGGCGTTGATTTCGCCCCTGCCGTCAAGCTCAATTTTTGCCTGACCGTGGTATATATCGGTCAGAACAGCGCTGAGCATTCCCGTAGATACGGTGGAATTTATGCCGGTTACGTTGTAAACCTCGTTGCTTTTAATTTCGGTGAGCGAGCAGACAACCGCCTTGAAAACGTCGCTGATATACACGAGAGAATACTTCCTCTCTGAGCTGAAAAGCGTAGCGCTTTCGCCATTTGCGACCGCCTTGAAAACATCGTCAAACGGAGTTTTGAGCCCTGTGTCCGCACCGAGCACAATCCCTGTTCTGAGCGTAGTAAGCTCGAAGCCGGCGGATTTTTTCTCGCAGTTAAAGTAGGCTTCAATCGAGCGCAGAAGCTGATTTTCAAAGCAGCCTTCATCGCGGGAATTAAGCGTCGCGTACTCATTTTCGGCGTAAACCCTGCCGGGCTCGGCGCTGCCGTAAACGCGGCTGTCGCTGAGCAAAACAACCCTTGCGCCTGTTTTACCTGCAAGGGCGCAAACCGCCTTTGCCGCCGCGGTTTCGCTCTTTAGAGAAGCCGCGAAGCTCTGTACCTTTTCGGCGCAGAGGGCGGTGTGAACGATATAATCCGCTTTTTTAATTTTCGATAAAGAATTATAGTCAACAAATTCAAAGTCGTCCCTGAGCACAAGCTCGGAGTAAATATCGCTGATTTGGCTTGTGTCAAAGTCCGAAAAAATCACGTTAATACCGAGATTTCGGGTTTCATTTTGATACAAAAGGGCATAGCAAAGACAGCGGGCAATAGTATGTCCGCTGATCAGTATGGTTTTATTCCTGAGCTTTTGAAGCTGCTCTTTTTCAAGCTGAGGCATTGCCGCCCAGTCCGCTTCAAATTCGTTGAGTTTATTTTTTATCATTACTTTTCTTATTCTTTTTATTAACGCTTTCTTTGTAATCCTGATAAATTTTGAGTGTGTCGTTGGTATTTCCGTCGTAGATTACGGTGCCCTTTCTAAGATAAATTGAGCGCGGGCAGATTTCACTTACCGATTCGGCGCTGTGGCTAACGTAAAGAACGGTTGTTCCGGCGCCGATAATTTCCTTGATTTTATCCTTGCATTTTCTCTTAAAGCTTGCGTCGCCGACGGCGAGAGCCTCGTCAACCACAAGCACGTCGGGCTCGATGTTAACGTTAATAGCGAAGCCCAAACGCATTTTCATACCGCTGGAATAAGTCCTTACGGGCTGGTCGATGTAGTCGCCGAGCTCGGCAAAGTCGATGATTTTTTCCTCGATTTCCTTGATATAATTGTCCTCAAGACCGAGAATATAGCCTTTAAGATAGATGTTTTCTCTGCCTGTCATTTCCATCGAAAAGCCCGCCGTGAGCTCGAGCAGAGCGGCAACCTTGCCGTCAACAATAATTTCGCCCTCGTCGGGGAAGGCAACGCCGGTAATCATCTTCAGCAAAGTTGATTTTCCCGCGCCGTTGTCTCCGACAATGCCGACTGATTCGCCGCGGTAAATCTCAAAGGAAACGTCGTTGAGCGCGCGGTTGGTTTTGGGGTGGCGCGGTCTGAAAAACAGCGCCTTAAACCTCTCCTTGTCGTTTTTATAAAGAATATATGTTTTTGAAACGTGTTTGAATGTAATAATAGGTTCTGACATTTTTTAGCCTCCTATCAAAGCACGTCGGGGAGCTTCTTTCTGAGCCGGTTGTAGTTGTAAATTCCGAGCAGGAAAACAACAACAAATTCGGCTAAAAAGATTAATAGCTCGGTTTTGTACTCAAAAAACCACCTGTTGTAAAGGAAGCAGTTGCGATACCCGTTCGCGAAGAAGTTAATCGGGTTCGCGAGCATAGCGTACTTTAAGAAGCCGGTAAAGCTGTAGGAGTCATACATAATGCCCGACAGCCAGAAGATGCCCGACATTACCGACACAATGAGGCTTTCAAAGTCCTTGCTGAACGCCGCCATGGGAGCGGTTGACCAGGACAGAGCAAGGAAAAACATAAACATCAGCGGACAGTACAGGAAGAACTGCAAATCATATACCGTGAACGGAGCCATACCGCCTGAAACACGGTAGAAAATAACATAACCGTACATTATGACGGTTAGAAAAAGGTGAACGTAAAGGCGAGAAAGCCCCGTGTAGGTGAGGATTGTGGAGACCGGGAACTTTACCTTTGTGATAAACTGCCTGTTGGTTCTTAGCGTTTTTGCGCCTTGAACAATGCTGTCCTGAATAAAAAACCAAGGGATAATACCGATAAACATAAAGGTGAAAAAGTCAACCGTAAACGGTTCCGAACCGCCGAGATTAACTCCGACGTCCCTGAGCTTTTTTATACCTACCGAAAAAGCGAACCAGTAAACAAAAACCGTGAACGCAGGTTTAACAACCGCCCACAAAGGACCGATAACCGCGCCCTTGTAGGTTTTAATCAGCTCGTTCTTTGACAAAAGGAAAATCTGCTTGCCAAAGCCCTTGTGCTCCTGTAGAATTGACGTAAACAATTTAACACCATCCTGTCCGGAAATTTGATAATTCCAAAATTTACATACCATTCCATACTATAACTATAGTATATAACAATTTCGGGATTTGTCAATGCGTTGTATTGCCAATTATACAGCCGCAAAGCCCGACAAAATTGTGAAAAAATGGTTGACAAGCTGCTTTTTTATGATATAATGTATCTGTTGCTTTATGCGACGAATCCTTGCGGAGCAATCCGCCATAATGTCCAGAAGGAGGTGCAAAGTGATGGCAGTAACAGCAAATTACGAGACCGTAATGATTATCTCGATGAAGCAGGGCGAAGAAGGTATCCAGGCGATTATCGAAAAGTTCAAGGACCTCATTGAGAAAAATGCCACTTTGAAAAACGTTGACGAGTGGGGCAAGAGGAAGCTTGCTTACCTTATCAACAAGGAAAGTGAAGGCTATTACGTTCTCTTTGATTTTGAAAGCACAGCCGAGTTCCCCGCGGAGCTTGACCGCCGCTACAAGATTACAGAAGGCGTTATGCGTTCGCTCATCATTAAAAAGGAAGACGAATAATCACATTGTAGGGCTGAGCGCTTTTGCGTAAGTAATGCAGCCCGAATCACGAATGAAAGGAATTTTGTTATGTTAAATCGCGTAGTATTAATGGGCAGATTGGTGTCCGATCCCGAGCTAAAGACCACTCCGAACGGAGTCAGCGTCACAAATTTCAGAATTGCGGTTGACCGCAGTTACGTAAGAAGCGGAGAAGAGCGCAAGGCTGATTTTATCGACATTGTTTGTTGGAGACAGACAGCCGAGTTCGTTTGCCGTTACTTCGGCAAGGGCGCTATGATTGCCGTTGACGGTCAGCTCCAGACAAGAACATATCAGGCTAAGGACGGTACTAACCGCTACGTTGTAGAGGTTGTTGCCGACAATGTTTCGTTTACAGGTGAAAAGAGGGAGAGCTCAGGCGGATATAACCAGTCCTACGGTTCGCCGCAGAGTTATGACCAGCCGCAGTCACAGCCCCAGCAGTATCAGGAGCCTGCCGCACAGGCGCAGCCCTCATATCAGAGCGGATCAAATGCCGATTTTCAGGATATGCCGCTTGATGATGACCTGCCGTTCTGAGACGGGTAACGTAACAATAACAAGAACTTAACTAATTTAAATAATTCTCATTGAAAGGAGAACCTAAGATGGCTGACAGACCTAACAGAGGCAGAAAGGGCCGCAAGAAAGTTTGCGCTTTCTGCGTTGATAAGGTAGAGCATATCGACTACAAGGATGTAAACCGCATTCGCCGTTACCTTTCCGAGAGAGGAAAGATTCTTCCCCGCCGCGTAACAGGCACTTGCGCAAGACATCAGCGTGACCTCACAACTTCAATCAAGCGTGCGCGTCACCTTGCGCTGCTCCCTTATACAGCAGACTGATTTTTAACCTTAAACACCGTGCTTTTTGTACGGTGTTTTTTGTTATTTGCGCGGATTGCCTTAAAGACAGTGATGATTTGGAACAGAATCGACGAATAATATATTTAATCAACGCGCTTTTGGCGGAGAGAAATTAAAATTTCGGCGGCGTACCAATCGGAGAGCAGGAGCAAAAGCGGCTTTTGTATCGTTATCCTTCGGCATAAGTATTATCCTTGTGTTTATCGCGCCGCCTAATCATATTTCTTTTGGAGCGAGGATGTGTTTCTTTCCCAAAAAACTCCGTCGGTATAGCCCTGAATTGATTTGTCGCTCTCCGCGTTTTCAAGCCGTTTTTCCGCCCATACGCAGTATTGCTCGTTTTGCTCGATTCCGACGTAGCTTCTGCCGAGCTTTTTTGCCGTAACCGAGGTTGTTCCAGAGCCTAAAAACGGGTCAAAAACAATATCCCCGGGGTTTGAGCTCGCGAGAATCAGCTTTGCAAGCAGCTTTTCGGGCTTCTGTGTGGGGTGAGCGGTGTTTTCGGGCATTGACCAGTAGGGAATGGAAATATCGTCCCAAAAGTTTGAGGGATAGGTGTTTCTGAAATTTCCGTTTTCGGTTTCCTCCCAATCCTTGGGCTTGCCGTCAATTTTATACGGAGCGACAACGCGGCGGCGGATTTTAACGTCCTCGACGTTAAAGGTGTACGAGCGTGAGTTCGTCGCGAACCAAATGTCCTCCATACCGTTTTTCCAGTTTTTGAGCGCACCCCTGCCTTTTTCGCGCTGCCAGGTGATTCGGTTTTGAATGTAAAAATACTTTTTGAGAACGCTTCCGATTACCATGCTCGATTTCCAGTCGCAGCAGACGTAAATCGAAGCGTTCTTTTTCAGCAGGGGGATAACCTTTTCTACCCATTTTTCGGTGAAGCGTTCATACTGTTCGTCAGAGGATTTTTTGAATTTATTGCCGTTGTAGTCCTTGTTAAGGTTGTACGGCGGGTCGACAATCAAAAGGTCGGCAAAGCTTTTCGGCAAATTTTCCATAACCTCGAGCGAATCACCAATTATTGTTTTGTTTGTAATATCGGAAAGCCCGACCTTTTTGTCGGCTCTTACGCACCTGTCAAGGTAAATTTTGCCGTCCTCGGTTGAAATGTCGATAGTTTTGTTTCTGTCTGCTTTCATAAAAAAGTCCTTTTGATTTTTTGAGGCGAAAACGCGCTGTGTTGCCTTAGGCTTCCGCCGAGTCTTTCCTTATCAGCTTTTTGGCTTTTTCAAACAAAAGATTATAAAGCTTGATGATGTTTCCTACCAATACAGCGGCGATAATGCTGCCCTCGCGCACACCCTCAAGCCTGCCGAGAAATACCAGGCAGATAACCGCCGAAAGGACGATGTAAATAACGTCGGAAATAATTTTGATGTTCTCGTATTTTTTGCCCGAAACCTCGCTTATCGCGCGGTTCATCGCTTCGCCGGGAAGCATAGCGACCCTGCCCTTTAATTGCAGCCAAATTCCTAACGCGAGCACAAAACACCCGATGAACATAAACAAAAGCTGCTGAAAGTAATTGCTTAACTCAATATTTCTGATCAGATAGCAGGACAAGTTTGTGAGATAACCGTAAACAAACGCGAGCACGGTCTGAACGGCTATTTCAAGCGGCTTGCATTTTTTCCTGAGTAGTATGACCTGTACCGCGATTTGAATTACGCTGAGTAAATTCAGCCAGCCGCCAAACGTCAAAAAGCTGCTGACAAGCGATACCGAATACGGCAGCGACGCTACCGGAGAAGTTCCGAGCCCCGCCTTGGCGGAAAAGGCAACGCCCATAGAAGCGATAAACAGCCCTATGAGGAATAATAAATATTGCCTGATAATTTTCATAGTTTACCTTCAACCCCTTTTACCGTTTTAATAATAACAGAAAAAACGGCTGTTGTCCATAAACCGCCGAAAAAATGTTTTGCCGACGCCGTGCGGCAGAATCGTGCGGTATTGCCCTTTGTTCGCCGTTTGCGCAGGGAGGTATCTTCGGCTGTACTTGGTATCGTAAAAAATGGTACTTGTAAACGCAAGTCACTTATGTTACTATTGGTATAGAAAATTAAACCGCGATAATTTTTTATACTGGGGTGGGAATATGGAAGTTGAACTGTTCGGGATATGTCCGTTTACGACCACGCAGGTTTTGCTCCAGGGCAAATGGGCGATGCTGATAATGCACCACATCTGTGACGGTCCGATTCGCTTTAACGAGCTGCAGCGCCGGCTGCCGAAAATGACTAACGCTACGTTGTCGGCTCAGCTTAAAAAGCTTGAGGGCTACGGTCTGATTGAGCGCAAAATGTATAACGAAATGCCGCTCAGGGTTGAATACTCGGTAACAGAGATAGGGGAGAGGCTCAAGCCTGTTTTTGAGAATATCGAAGCCTTCGGAAACGAATATATCGCCTATATGAAAAAGGAAAAACCAACACGGTAAAATCCGCTTGTCAAGGCGAATAAAGAGAGGAAACATAATGAAAGCGATAGTTATTTACGAAGCCGGCGGACCAGAAAAATTAATTTATACCGACGTGCCCGTCCCAAAATTAAAAGAGGGCTGGTCGCTGGTAAAGGTTCAGGGCTTCGGCATTAATCACTCGGAAATTTTCACAAGAAAAGGTCAGTCGCCGAGCGTAAAATTCCCGCACATTTTGGGAATAGAATGTGTCGGCGTGATTGAGGAAAGCGAGGTCTTCCCAAAAGGCAGGCAGGTCATCTCGATTATGGGAGAAATGGGCAGAGCATTTGACGGCGGATACGCGGAATACGCTCTGCTGCCGAACAGACAGATTTATCCTGTTGAAACGGATTTGCCGCTTGAAACCCTCGCGGCTTTTCCCGAAACCTACTACACCGCCTACGGTTCAATGTTGAACCTTAAAATTACCGAAAGCGACAGCGTGCTTGTCAGAGGCGCGACAAGCGGAGTGGGAATTGCCTTTATGAAATTGGTAAAGGCAAAATATCCCAACATTCGCGTAACCGGCACAACCAGAAACGCGGGAAAGGCACAGCGCCTGCTTGACGAGGGCTTTGACGAGGTTGTCCTTGACAAAAACAATGTTTTGAATACGGACAAAAAATACGACAGGGTGCTCGATCTCATCGGTCCTGCCGCGTTAAAGGATACCTTTTCGCGTATGCACGAGGGCTCGGTAGTGTGCTGTACGGGGCTCCTCGGCGGAATTTGGTCGCTTGACAGTTTTGATCCGCTGGTGGATTTGCCGCCTGACGCGTACCTGACTTCCTTTCATTCCGGCAATGTAACCGCCGAGAAAATGCAGGAAATTATTGATTTTATTAAAGAGTATAAGGTCGAGATTAAAGCGGAAAAGGTTTTTGCGCTAAAAGATGTTCCAAAGGCTCACGAGTATCTGGAAAGCTCCGACAGCTTCGGAAAGGTTGTGGTGCTTAATGCTTGAGGAAATTGTAGAGTATTTTCAAAAAAACGGCGGCGAATATCTCGGGCTGTTGTGGGGACACATCTCAATCAGCGTGATTTCGGTTACCGTTGCCTTAATAATAGCTGTTCCCCTGGGAATCCTTGTGTACCGCAGCAAAGTCGCGAGCGTGATTGCCGAAAGAGGCTTTGGCTTGCTCAGGATTGTGCCGTCGCTCGCGGTGCTGATTATCCTGATTCCGATTATGGGAACCGGAGTGCTGCCGAGCGTAACAGCGCTGACAATTCTCGCTGTTCCGCCGATTTTGATTAACACAATCCAGGCGTTCAGAGGTCTGCCGCCGGAAATGCTTGAAGCCGCCGACGGTATGGGAATGAGCCGTATGCAAAGCTTTTTCAAGGTAAAGCTTCCGCTCGCGTTTCCGCTGATGTTCGCGGGGATTCGCACCGCGGTGATTGAGGTAATCGCCAGCGCGACGCTCGCGTCGTATATCGGCGCGGGAGGACTGGGCGACCTGATATTCACCGGACTTTCGCTGCTCAGGTACAGCCTGCTGATTATCGGCGGCGGTTCGGTCGCGTTATTGTCGCTCACGGCGGGATTGCTTCTCGATTCCGTTTACAAACATATTACACGCTATCAAAGAGCGTGATTTTAGGAGGAAAATATGAAAAAAATAATCGCTTTAATGCTTTGCGCCATGATGACAGCCGCCGCTTTTGCCGGCTGCTCGGGCGGAAATTCCGAAAAGGTCAAGGTGGCGTCAAAGGACTTCACGGAAAATGAAATCGTCGCGGAGGTATACGCCCTCGCGCTGGAGGACGCCGGGATTAAGGTTGAAAGAAGGTTTGACATAGGTTCTTCTCTGATTCATACCTCGCTTATCAGCGATGAAATCGACCTTTACCCCGAATATACGGGAACAGGCTTGATTTCCATTCTCGGCAAGGAGCCGCTCACAGATCCCGGTGAGGTTTACAAAACAGTAAAGGATGAATACGAAAAGCAGTTTTCGGTCACCTGGCTTGACTACTCCGCCGCGAACGACGGACAGGGACTGGTAATCCGCACGGAAGCGGCGGAAAAATACGGAATCAAAACTATCTCGGATATGCAGAAATACGCTTCCGAGCTGCGCTTTGCCTCGCAGGGCGAGTTCGACGAGAGAGCCGACGGTATTCCCGCGCTTGAGGCGGTGTACGGCGAGCTGAAATGGAAGTCGAGCAAGGTGTATGACAATTCTCTGAAATACGAGGTCCTCGCGAACGACGAGGCTGACGTCAGCCCTGCCTACACAACCGAAGGAAGGCTGACCGAAGAACAGTTCACGCTGTTGGAGGACGACAAGCACGTTTGGCCTCCCTACAACCTCGCGCCGATTGTGCGCGACAGCGTTTTGAAGGCAAATCCCCAAATTGCCGATACGCTCAACAAAATCAGTGCGGCGTTTACTACCGAAAACATAACCGCCCTCAATGCCAAGGTCGATATTGACGGCAAGGAATACGCCGACGTCGCCAAAGAATTTTATCAGTCAATAAAGTAGGAGTACGGTTATGACCGCTGTTGAATTCAAAAATGTCCGCAAACAATTTAAGAACAGCGCTTATCCCGCGCTCGACGACGTTTCTTTCGGCGTTGAGGAAGGCGAATTTGTGACGATTCTCGGCTCGTCGGGCTGCGGAAAAACCACAATGATAAAGATGATTAACCGCCTTTACGAACCCGACAGCGGAGAAATTTTCCTGTTTGGTAAAAATATCCGCGACGAAAACGCCGTTATGCTCCGCAGGAAAATCGGCTATGTAATTCAGCAGATTGGACTTTTTCCGCACATGACCATTGCCGCGAATATCGCGACAATACCGAAAATCCTGAAATGGGACAAAAAGAGGATAGACGCCGAAACCGACCGTATGCTCAGGCTTGTTCAGCTTGAGCCCGAGGAGTTTAAAAAGCGCTATCCCGCTCAGCTTTCGGGCGGTCAGCAGCAGAGAATCGGGCTTGCCCGCGCGTTGATTGCCGACCCGCGCGTTTTGCTCCTTGACGAGCCGTTCGGCGCGATTGACGCGATTAACCGCGAGATTCTGCAAAATGAGCTGAAGGCAATTCATCAAAAGTCGAAGCGTACATATCTTTTTGTCACCCACGACATTCGCGAGGCGCTGAAGCTCGGCACAAAGGTCATAATTATGAATGAGGGAAAGATTTTGCAGTACGCGCCGCCCGAGGAAATAATCGACGCGCCGGCGAACGAATTTGTGGCGAATCTTTTGAAAACCGCCGAATTGAAGGGAAGTGCTCAGGCTTGATAGAATACTTTTCGGAGCATTCGGATTTGCTGATGTCGGCGTTTTTTGAACACCTCGGAATTGTCTTTTTCACCCTGTTGATTTCCATTGCGCTCGCGTCTGTGATTTGCTGGTTTTTACTGCAATCCGAACGCGCAACAAACATTACAGTTCACATTTTCAGCGAGATATATTCAATTCCGTCGCTTGCGCTGTTCGCGCTGCTGATTCCTCTGCTTGGGCTCGGCAACAAAACCGCGATTCCGGTGCTTGTACTTTACAACCAGTATCTGCTGATTCGCAACTTTATGACGGGACTGCAGAATGTTGACAAAAGCATTTTGGAAGCGGGAACGGGAATGGGAATGAGCAAGCGGCAGCTTGTTACAAGGGTGCAGGTTCCCCTTGCGATGCCGTCGATTATTGCGGGTATTCGCCTCGCGATTATCTCGACGACAGGTATCGCGACGATTGCCGCGACAATTAACGCGGGCGGACTCGGGAAAATTTTGCTCTCGGGACTTCGCACGATGAACACCTACAAGATTATCTGGGGAACAATTCTCTGTGTAATAATCGCTCTTGCTGCCTATGTGCTGCTCCGTCTGCTTGAAAAAAAGACGAAAAAGTACAGCGCGTATAACCAAACCCCGAGGAGCTAAAGCTCCTGCGGTGATGTCGGGCTTTGCTGCGAGTCGTATTAAATAAAACAGACACAAAATAATGTAAACGCGAGATCCGCGTATGCTTTTATACTGACGAAAAAATGGGCCGTCGCTTACTGTGCGACAGCCCATTTGTAATTTTGTTATTTGCGTGGATGTTAAGCCTTATTTCACGGAGCTTTCGTTTACTGGGAAGTTGAAATAAGTGTCGGTAAACGGTTCGTTTTCAAGCGTGAAATGCCACCATTCCTCTACAAGAGGCTTAAATCCGTTGTTAAGCATAGCGTTTCTGAGGATCATACGGTTGTTGTACTGTTCTTCGGTAATATTCTTGTAATCGGGATGCGAAAGCTCTCCGAAGTAATCAAAGGTTCCGCCCATATCAACCTCTTTTTCGGTTTTCATATCGAACAGCGTAAGGTCAACTGTGCTTCCGCGGCTGTGACCGGATTTTTCGTCAATATAGCCCTGGTCAAAAAGTACAGATTTGTCAAGCTCGGGATAAAAATACTCTTTCATACGGGTATCTTCAATATCCTTGGCCCAGTTCATAAAGTTAGTTACAGCCCTCTGCGGACGGTAAGCGTCGTAAATTTTCAGCCGGTAACCCTGCTCTTTAAGCTCGTCGGCGGCTTTTTTGAGCGCGGTCGCGGCTTCCTTTGTCAGCAAAGCGGTCGGCTGTTCATAGCCGTCAATTCTGTCGCCTACAAAGTTGTATGTGGAATAGTAGCGGATTTCAAGAATAGCGTCCGGAACCACATCCGTAAGCAATACAAAATCTGACGCGTCCTGTTCGGGAGCGAGGTTGGCTTGATCCGTTGATGCGGCGTCGGTCGAGACGGTTGTTTCGCTTGATGAAGCCTGATTTGAGTTACATCCTGCAAATACTGTAGCCAAAACCGCAAGCGCCATTAATGCTGCTAAAATCTTTTTCATAAAAAACTCCTTTTAGAATTTTAAAGATATTTTACAGACTGTTTACCGTGGTTATTCCGCTTTGTCGGACAAAACATATTCGCCCTTATCGTTCTTATAATTCTTAAAGGTTGTGCTGAACGGATCGTTGTTTGCGGCGTCGGGCGCTTTTTCGAGCGCGTAAGCGGCAACCGCGATTAAAGGCTCGGGAATTTTGTTATCGCCGATTTTGCAGAATTTATCGCTGTCGCTTCCGGCGTAGGTGAACTTGTAGTCGTTCTTGGTACCGTCCATTTTTGAAGCGGTAAAGGTTATGGAAGAGATTACGCCGTCTTTGGGCTCGCCCAGGGTAGCCAAAATTCTGACTCCGTTGCTTGCGATTGTCCACTGGTTTGTCTTGTTTGTTTTTTCGTAGTCAATAGATTCCGCGAGGCTGTCAAAATCGGCGGCTTCGCCTGAAATGTATTTCTGAATGTCGGTTTTGCAGCTAAAGTGAATGTTCGATACCTCATAAGAATAGCTCTCATCCTTGCTTGACTGAGCTTCGGAGGAAGCAGAGGAGCTTTCGGTTCCCGAGGGCTTTGACTGTCCGCAGCCGGCGATAAACGAGGCGCAGATTAATGCCGCGAGTACAGCGGCGATAAGTTTTGTTTTCATAAAAACATCCTTTCCTGTTTTTTGTAATTCCATTATATCATATTAATTTGAATTGGCAATAAAAAACTTAAAATTTCTTCCTTAAAATGCAAAAAAATATAAATCGGCGCGGTTGCGCGTGCGCTTGGCGAGGAATTGCGGGATTTCCCTTCAAGAAACGACAGACGAGACTTAGCGGAATTTTCGGGGATTGGAGATAAAATTCGTGCCGATTTTTCTTGACAACATGCTTTTTATACCGTAAGATAAAAATGGGTTAATTAAAGCTCCTGCAGTGAGGCTGCCTCTTCGCAGCCGATGTCGAGCGAGCTTGTATCGGGCCTTGCTCCGAGTTAAAGATTTGCTGATAAGGAATGAGAGTATGATTAAAAAACGTATTTTACCGTTCAAACAGGCAGTGCCGGCAATATTGCTCTTTCAGATTTTATCGAAAGCGGTTTTGGCATTATGGATGATACTGTTCGGCTTGCTTGCAAGGCTACTGCTGTTCGGCGTGGGAAAGGTCGCCGTCAGCAGCGGAGATTTGGGATTTTTATTTACGAGCTGGCAGGGATATTTGCTGATAGCGCTGTCGATTATCACGCTGTTTGTATACTTGGCGATTGACATAAACGCGTTGATTATCCTGTGCGGACGGCTGCTCAGAGGAGAAAAGCCCTCGGTACTTAAATGTATCAAAGACGGACTTTTGTCATTAAAAAAGCTTCTGAACTGGCAGGGCGTGCTGATTGTGCTGTATATTGCGCTGCTTTCCCCGATTCTCGGAATGGGAATAACAATCAGCCTGACGTCGAGCTTTTACATTCCGTCTTTTATCACGTCGGTAATTTTCGGCAATCCGTTTTACCTGATCGGATGCGCGGTTGTCGCGCTGGCACTGCTGATTATCGGCAATCTGTATGTTTTTATACTGCACGGAGTGCTGCTTGACAACCTGTCAATGAAAGAGTCGGCAAAACGCTCGTTGGCGCTGATTAAGAAAAACGTTAAGAATTATCTCAAGGAGATGGTAATTTTCTTTGTGGTTCAGCTGCTGCTTGTAGCCGCAACATACCTGTTTGCGATAACTCTGCCGATGCTTGTAATGTCCTTGCAGGGACTTTCCGATTTGACAATGGCGGTGCTGGCAACTTTTCTGTTCAGCGTCAGCCTTGCTATTCTCATACCGCTTAATACCTTTTTTGCTCCGTTCTTAATCTTAAAGCTGACAGCGCTTTATTTTACTTATCGCAGCGATGGAGAGTGGACGTATCAGGAGCGGAAAAAGCGCGTTTCGCCGCTTGTTATAGTTTTTGTTATATTCATTGCCGTTTTGATTGCGGCGTTAACCGTTATGTCGGCGCTTTTCTCTGACGATTTGTTCCGGGCGGACGTTAAAGCGGGTATTATCGCCCACCGCGCGGGCGGCTTTGAAGCGGCTGAGAACACTGCCGCCGGAATCGACGCGGCGTACAAATACGGCGCGTACGGAAGCGAGATTGATATTCAGCGCACCGCGGACGGTTATTATGTCGTCAATCATGACGATACCTTTAATCGAACCGCAGGCGTGGACAAAAAGCCCGATGAGATGACCTTGGAGGAGGTCAAAAAGCTCAGGGTTAACGGCGAGCCTGTTCCGACGCTCGAGGAAATGCTCGACAGCAGCCGCGACAGGGTAACGCTGCTGGTAGAGCTAAAGGGTTCTACCGCCGACAATAAGATGGCTGACGACGCGGTCAGGATTATCAAGGAAAAGGGAATGGTAGATCAGACTATTGTAATCTCGCTGAAATATAATTTGATTGAGTATATTGAGGAAACCTATCCGGAGATAAACACAGGCTACCTTGCGTTCGCTTCCTTTGGCGATACTTCATCGCTCAACTGCGATTACCTCGCGCTTGAGGAGGAGACCGCTACCGACGAAAATATTGACAGTATTCACGAAAACGGAAAAAAGATTTTTGTGTGGACTGTGGACGACGAGGATTCCCTCAAGCAGTTTATGCTCAGCGATGCCGACGGTATTATTACGGATGATGTTTCGGGCGCGGCAAAGCTTAAACGCGAGTTGGACGAACGCCCGCCGTACAGGAGAATAATAGACGGTTTGACTTATATGTTTTTGCAATGATAATACATACAATTTGTGTGTAAAAAATGATTTCAGCTTGCCGCATCTATTTTAGTATTTAAAATTAAAAGCAAGGCGCATATCGAAAGCGCCTTGCTTTTTTTGGCGTCCCAGAAGGGAGTCGAACCCCCGACCTTTCGCTTAGGAGTTCCTCCGGAAGGCTCCCTTTGGAGCTTAATGAATCTCGAATTTTCCCATTCTAATGCGGTTTTCAGCAAGTTAAGAGGTAGTCTGTTACCATCTAAAATGTGCTAACATTAACGAGTTGTGTGTATTCCTGTTAGCAAGATGTTAGCACGCCACTGAAAAAAGTTGCCACATAAGGTGGTAGTTTTGAGATATTATTTCCTGACCATTGTTAATTTAATGTATTCTATCACAAGCATAAAACAATTTCAACAAGAATCTGAACAATTTAACTCGAATTGTTTTTTGCTTTTTCTGAGTGTCAATATAGTGCATTATCGTTGTTTTCCATACTGTTTTAAAGCTTTTAAGCAGAAAGATTAACAATCAAGTTGATTATCTGCACATAATATGATAATCTTTATATTGTTGGGCTTTGCGCTATATGCAGTACTTGATCTGATTAAATATTTTATATTATAAAATATACGAGCCCTAATCGAATAATTGGAGATGATAATATGAATTGGAATAGTATTTGGGAAAACACTATTAGTGGAATTTTTGTTGTAATATTTGGTGGTATCTCTGCGTGGTTAGTTTATTCATTAGGAATAAAAGGGAAAGAAAAAACCCAGCTTGCTACGCAAAGGAAACAAAACATTTATATTCCGCTAAAGTATGAAATGAAAAACCTAACAGATATGGAATATGATATTTGGAAAGACATTACCACACCCGAATGTGATAATGTCTTAGAGAAAAATGATGAACTGGTTGTTAGTAGCAATTTATATGAAAAATGTCGTTCGCTTAAAGCTCTTGTTAATCAGTATAATTCAATTAATATGTATGAAATTGTAACGGATATTTTGTTAAATAGATTTAAAGAAAAATATGCTCAGCTTTATGGAGCAACAACTCATATTGAACACATTTCTCAACCTGATTTCGAGGCAGATATTGATGTTACTGATTATGAAATACAAAACTTTTATGAAACTATTAGTCAAAAAAGTATTATAAACAATATAATGAAAAATGATGTAGGCTACGAAGAATACTGTTTTCAAGAACAATTTGTCAGTCCATTAGAAGAATACTTTTCAAGATTATGTGCGTCTGTTTTACCTCGTGGAGAACATACATATAAAGGTATTGTTATAGATGATGAATCGTTAAAGCAAAAACGAAAAACCCCTGCAGAATTCATAGCTTATGGTTTTAACTTTTTTGAAATATACAATAATAATCCTAATGTACAAGCGAAAGAGAATCTTTTAGACAGAATCAAAGAACAATCTTTAGATATATTTGAGGATTTATCCATCGTGATAAGAAATATAGGAAAAAAATACGAAAAAGAGTAAACACAACTTGCTATTACAATTAATGAACAAGTATTAACATATCATTTGTAATTCAATAAGTAACGAAAAAGAGACGCTCCAAACGGAACGTCCTTTTACATTTATATATAGCTATTTATGCGTCGTTTTGATATTGCTGTAAAAACGCCTGAAACGCTTTGCCCATTTCGGGATTTGCGAAAATCTGTCCGAGAAGCTCCGTCGGATTCATTTCTTTACTGATTTCCGCTTGCGTTTGCTGGGGCTGCTGGTTATATACCTGTTCGTCAACTCGGCGGGCATTGGCAACCCTATCTTCATCAAGAATATGCGAATACTGCTCCGTTACCATATCAGCCCGTGCGTGTCCTGAATCACCCTGAACGGCTTTTATATCACCGCCCGACCATTTGAGCTTATATGTAATGCTCGAATGGCGCAGGCTATGGAAGCAAACATCGGGCAAGTTGTGATCTCTGATTAGCTTCTTTAACGACCTTGTGATTATCTGTCCCTCCATCGGTCTGCCTGTGGAGCTTGAAAACAACAAATTGTAATCGTGGTATTCATCGCCAAGCAATTCCTTAATCTCCTGAATATCCTTAATGCGCTGTAATACCATTTTTGCAACGGTTTTTGGGAGATACACACGGCGTTTACTTGTTTCGGTTTTCGGCTCTTTCAGTACCAGTACCGTATTGCCGCCGGACAAACACCTCGGAAAGACGAACAGCACATCACGCTGGTTGAGCTTTTCAAACACATCTCGCTTTACCCTTTGCAATTCCTTCTCTATGAAAATGGAAGCCGTACCGTTTTCGATTTTATCCTCTGACACATCAATACAGTCAAGCGTGATGCCCAACATTTCGCCCATACGCAGCGTACAGGAAAAAGCAAGGTTTAGCGCTAACGATAAATCGTCATCGTCACAAAGCTCAAGAGCCTTCTTGAATGTAGGCAAATCCCACATAGCTCTCTTTTTGGGCTTTTCTTTAGGAATGGTGGCGTGTTCAACGGGATTCCTTGTCATCAATTCCCATTTCACGGCTTGATTAAAGGCATTCCGCAAGAGCTTATGTACCTCTCTGATTCTTGACGGCGTAAGATATTCGTGATTCGGTTTGCGGTTGTTGGTAACCTTAGATTTGACTTTCAGAAGGTCAAGGTAAAATTTTTCCATCATTCGGGGATTCAGGTCGCTCAAAGGAATATCACCGATGATCGGATTGATATAGTTATTTATTATGCTGTTTTTTGCGTCATAAGTTGACATTGCCCATTTGTTTACGCCGTAGATTTCCATATAATCTACAAGTAACTCTCTGACCGTTCTTGCTTCGGGAACGGTAAAAACATTGTTGTCCTGTTCGTACTCAATTTGATTCTTGCGTTTTCTCGCTTCTGCGTTAGTCGGGAATGATTCCCAACGCTGGTGTGATTTGCCTTTTTCGTCAGTATAGCGATATACAACGCAGTAACTGTTTTTTCTCTTAATAATCGAAGCCATATTTTACTCCTTTCCGTCGAGCCATAAATCAAAACTCAACTTTGAAATTCTCCATTTGCCGCCGATAAAGGCGGCTTTAAAATGCCCTTCTTTAATCAGCTTATAGACGGTATGCCTTTCTACCTTTAACATTTTTTGAACTTCGGGAACGGAATAGCTTTTCTTTCGGCTCCTTTCATTGTTGAGCTGTGCGATTTTTTGCTCAAACATCAGCTATTACCTCCTTGTCGTGCCTATGATATTTGCTTTGATTTGCATACCATTCTTCAAAGCTCTTTTTGTCAATTCGCTTTTTGCCGCTGACGGTCAGCACGGTAAACAATTCTTTGTCTATCAGAGAGTAAACCGTTGTCGGCGCAATGCCGAGTATATCGGCGGTTTCACGAATTGACATTGTATGCCGCCAATTTTGTCCCGGCGGCGTACCGTCCACCTTTTTATAATGGAATTGATTAGCATACCATTCCTCAAAGCTGTCAACCATTACTCTCATTTTCCCGAAAAGCATAATCGTCTTGAAATAGCCTTTTTTGATAAGCCAATACGAATCTGTTTTGCCAAGTCCGAGCAAACGCCGCATTTCGGGAACGGACATACTTTTCTTATCCAAATACAGCACCTCCAAATCGTTGTGATAAATCCAAGCCGTTGAGCTTGGATTTATCATAGCCAAAACCTAAAGATTTGTTAATGATGCGATTTCAAGCGTCGCATACTTGACAGGAACCGGTATCAGCACCTACATTATCAAGCCAATCATCAAAGCTCTTTTTGGATATTCTATACTGCCCGCCGATTTTAACAGAATGAAATGCGCCTGATTTTACAAGAGCATAAGCTGTATTTTTACTGATACCTAAGATGTTTTCGATTTCTTCAACGGTATAGACACGCTTATTACTCATTGTTCTTACCGCCCTTTGGTCGGGGATTTCGCTCATACACAAAGTAATCATATCCGAAACCCTCGCATTTGTCGCACTTTTCCTTAACCTTTGACAGCGGATTTACCCTTGTAACGATAAACTCAGGTAATGCTTTGTAGATTTGCAGACAATCTCTGCATAAGCAACGGATGTTTGCAGTATTATAACGAGTATAGTCCCAATAGCCGTAAACCTTCATTAAACCGTTGTGGATCTTACGATTGATGTTATTGCTGTCAATATGGCCGATAAATTCAATCAGTTCGTCCTTATTGACGGTGCGCTGTTGTTCCAACATAACCATTGATGGCTTGCTAAGTCCATATCCTTCTCCGATGATAATATGCGAGGGCAAATATCTTTTACCTGCGGCGGATGTAATGGCAGCCACAATAACCGTAGGCGCATTGGCATTGAAATCATCTGCCTGTACCACTAAAACAGGGCGATAGCCGTTTTGAATCGAGCCTGCATTATCGCCGAAATCATAAAGAAAAATATCTCCACGGTGGATCTTTCTGACATTCAAAATACTTCCTCTTTTCTGCTATTTTATTTACGGAATGGGATATCTGAAAAATACCCCTCCATAAATAAAGGAACGGGAACGTGTAAAATCCAACCCTACATCAAGATTTTCTTCAAAAATCTTATTCCGGCGTGGATAGATTTATCAACCGCCTGTGAGCTAACCTTCTCCATCTCGGCTATTTCGACAGCAGTAAATCCAAATATATAACGCAGAACAATGCGATTTCGCTGTTTCTCGGACGGTAACTGTTCAAGCATATTCTTTATGTAATCGCTCATTACAAGCTGTGACACGAAATCCACCTGTGTAAGATTGCTGTGAATTTCATCTTCTCCGTCGCAATCAGGCAAAAGACTTTCATAGAGCTTCTTTCTCTTTCTATGCTTGTCCTCGTTGCGGCGATATATAATAATTGCCTTACCTTGTTCAACAGACAGCTTGATATAAGGATAATAACGGTTAATCAAGTCCTCGTATCTCGCCGTTAGTTCTTCGTCCGATAAATCTGTAATGATGATCCATTGTTCTGTACCGAGGTAATCGGGATATTCCTCTTTTACGTTGATAGCTAAACACTCCTGATTGAATTGCTCCTCAAGAGCAGATAATATGTCCTTTGACATTTCCGTAATCTCCTTTGAATTTTGAATTTGGTTGAATCAAAATCCAAAGACTACGGATACTTGGCGATGTAGCTCTGCCAATGCAAATGCAGAAGGACAGTTACATATATAAGAAAATCCGCATAGATACAGCTATCTATACGGAATTGGATATAAGTATATTTAGTTCTTGCAAAGAGAAATAAAATCTCTACATTTAAGGTGTACTGAACCCTTTCACGGCAGAGGATTTTTTTAACGGATTATCCTCACTTCCGAAAAGGTTATACACGCATATATATGAGCCGATAATCGCAATCGGCAGCGTGGTCTTTGACCAACGCAAAAAATCCCTCCCCAATCAAAACGAGTTAGGGAGGGCGATAAAAACAGGTATGACAAAAGCAGCCCACCAAAACATCGTTTTTTTATATGGTGAGCTTGCAAAGCGTGTCAACATAAAGAAAGAGCCTGTGACCTCTGAGTAATCTCACAAGATCATCGGCTCTGCGTCTGTGCGTCTGGCTCTCTGATTATTGTAATGTTAAGCAGTTTAGCATTTATTAAAACTTCTTGCTTGCATTTGGGACAGAATAAAGGGTAATGCTTCAATTCTGTATCCTTGCGGAGCTTGTTTCTTGTCTTTCCTCCGCATAAGGGGCAACGCAACCATTCAGCTTCTATCAAGCGGTATCACCTCACAAATTTATACTGATATTATACTTCTCTATTACAGAGATATTATCTCTTATCATAAGCGGTTATATATCGTTTAATAAGAAACGACATATCTGTAAAATATAAATGAGCAATTATATTTTAAGGTGTGGTGTTATGATAGAGAGAAACAGTAATTTTAAGTTTGATTTTATGCCTTTGGGGCAGGCAATCAAAAAGGCTCGTGAATCCAAAGGAATGACACGAGAGCAACTTGCCGAGATAATCGGCTATGCCCCTCGCCATATACAAGCGATAGAGAACGAGGGGCAGCACCCAAGCGTTGATCTGCTGATACAGCTTTTGACAATGTTCGATATTTCTGCTGACGAGTACATATTTCCCGGCAAGGATACAATCGTCACATCAGAACGCCGTCAATTCAACGCAATGGTTGACCAATTAGATGAAAAAGAGTTTTCCGTAGCGATGGCTACGGTGAATGGACTAATCGCTGCCAAAGCTAAGCCAGAGGGAAACTGACCCTCTGGCTTTTGCAATTTTAATCTCTGAATTCACTCTGGAAATTTAGCCTTGTCTTTTTCTCCTATACTATACAAATTCTTAAAACCTACAAGGTATCTTTGTATCTCGGTAACATCTATGATGCTTAGTTCATCTCCTGTGACATTCCCTCTAATCGCATAATTTGAATCATAATAGAATTCCGCAAGAATTCGTTGTATATGCGTTGCATCACAAATATCAACTTCGCCGTTCCCGTCCGTATCCCCGATGATGTACTCCCGGTAAAAAGGTTCAAAATACTCCTCAAACCAATCACACCTCTCAGCTAACCAA
>CAJOLF010000013.1 GCA_905235295.1 uncultured Ruminococcus sp.
GCGGAGGACGCAGGAATCCTGACGGATTCCGAGGACGACAACGCAGTTATGCGAAATTTTACACGGCAGATGTTAAAGGATTTTATTAGAGAATAGTATTATTTCTTCTTTCTTCAAATTCCCGCATAAAATCGGTGGTGTATTCTCCGCTGACAAACTGTTCGTCCGACAAAATCTCGGCGAGCAGGTCGCGGTTAATATCTATTCCGTCAATGGTAAGCTCCGAAAGAGCCATCTTCATTTTTCTGATAGCCTCGGCTCTGGTTCTCGCCTGAACAATCAGCTTGCCGATCATCGAATCGTAGTACGGCGGAACCGTGTAATCCTGATAAAGGGCGGTGTCAAAGCGCACAAATGAGCCGCCGGGCGTGTGCAGACGCTTGATTTTTCCGCAGCTCGGGCGGAAGTTTTTGTCGGGGTTTTCGGCGTTGATTCGGCACTCGATAACATTTCCGTGAATAAACACGCTGTCCTGGGTGCGTGTAAGCCTTGCTCCCGCGGCAATGCGGATTTGCCACTGAACGATGTCGAGCCCCGTTACCATCTCGGTAACGCCGTGCTCAACCTGCAGGCGGGTATTCATCTCCATAAAATAGAAGTTGTTGTCTTTATCAAGCAAAAACTCAACCGTACCCGCGTTTACGTAATTGACTGCCTTCGCCGCTTTAACGGCGGCAATCATCATCTGCTTTCTGGTTTTTTCGTCGAGCGCGGGACTGGGGCTTTCCTCAATCATCTTCTGGTTATTGCGCTGAACCGAGCACTCGCGCTCGCCAAGGCAGATTATGTTGTCATATTTGTCGCAGAGAAGCTGCATTTCTATATGCTTAACCGGGAAAATCAATTTTTCAAGATAGCACGCGCCGTCGCCGAACGCCGCCTGTGCCTCGGCGGAAGCCGAAACGAAGGCGTCCTCAAATTCCTCTAAGCTGTCTACGCGCCGGATTCCCTTTCCGCCGCCGCCCAGCCGGGCCTTGATAAGCAGCGGAAAACCGATTTTTTCGGCTTCCTGCTTCGCAAGCTCAACGTCCTCGATAATATCTGTGCCGGGGGTTACGGGAACCCCTGCGGCGCGCATTGTTTTTCGCGCGTTATCCTTGTCGCCGAGCATGGCAATCATGGTTGACGTGGGACCGATAAAATTGATATTGCACTGCTCGCAAAGCGAAGCGAACTTCGCGTTCTCGCTCAGCAGTCCGTAGCCCGGGTGAATTGCCTGAGCTCCGCTTTCTATCGCGACGGTCAGTATCGCCGGAATATTAAGGTAGCTGTCCGCGACGCGGCTTCCGCCCACGCAGTAGCTTTCGTCGGCGAGATGAACGTGCATCGCGTTTTTATCGGCCTCGGAGTAAATCGCGACGGTGGCAATGCCCATCTCGCGGCAGGCGCGTATGATTCTGACCGCGATTTCTCCCCTGTTGGCTATAAGAATTTTAGAAAACATTATTGAATTACCTCTGTTCTCAAATGTCACCGTAAAGTGTTCCCCGCCGCCGCAAAAAGGCGGACAAGGCGTCAGTCTGCTTTATTTTCTATCAGAGCGAAGGACAGCTCGGCGCTTACGCAGAGCTTTCCGTCAACATATCCCTTCGCGTCAATAAAGTAAAACGGACCTCTGTTTTTGGTGAGCGTGCATACGCTTTCCAAAGTATCCCCGGGCTTTACGGGATTTTTGAACTTTACGTTGTTCATTTTTGTAAAGTACGGAGTGCAGTTACTGACTTTATCCGCGAGCAGACAGCAGCTTGCCTGTCCCATCATCTCGCACAAAATCACACCGGGAACAACAGGATTGCCCGGAAAATGCCCCTGCAAAAAGAATTCGTCGCCCTTGATTGTGTAGCGTCCCTTGGCGGTTACGTCGTCGACGACCTCGGACTCCTCTACCAAAAGCATATTGTCGCGGTGGGGAAGGATTTTTTTGATTTCTTCCTGATTCATACTTACCTCTCGATTATTTTAAGCGGAAAAGCGGCTCGTTAAACTCTACCAGCTCGCTGTCAACGCCGAGCACCTCGGTGATTTCTCCGTCAACCTCCGCCTGAATTTCGTTCATACATTTCATAGCCTCAATAATGCAGACCACATCGCCCTTTTTGACCTTCTTGCCCACGCTTACGTAAGGCTCGCTGTCGGGCGACGGAGCGGCGTAGAACACGCCGACAATCGGCGCGTTGATTGTTTTGCCGCTGTCCTCGGGCTCCGCGGTAATTACCGGAGAAGCGGGAGCCGTGTTGACTGTAACAGCGGCGGGCGCCGCGGAAACTGTCTGAGCCTTTTCAAGGTAAATCGAGTCCTTCTCGTCGGAAATCTCGAGCTTTGACAGTGAGCTTTCCTCCAAAACCTTTATATACTCTTTAAGTGCGGATATGTCAATCATTATAAAATTCCTCCGTTATATCTTTTTGAAAACCACGCAGGCGTCGTGACCGCCGAAGCCGAGGTTTGTTGAAGCGGCAACTTTAACCGCGCGGTCAACCGCCTTGTTTGGGGTATAGTTGAGGTCAAGTCCCTCGTCGGGCTCGTCAAGGTTGATTGTCGGCGGGATTTTTCCCTCGTCAATCGCCTTGATTGCGGCGATAGCCTCTATCGCGCCTGTCGCGCCGAGCATGTGACCTGTCATGGATTTTGTAGAGCTGATGTTTACGTCGTAAGCCTTTTCTCCGAGCGCGGACTTGATTGCCATAGTCTCGGTAAGGTCGTTGAGGTGGGTGCTTGTGCCGTGAGCATTGATGTATATTTCCGCGTCGCCGGGCACGTTCGCCTCGGCAAAGGCGATTTCGATTGCCCTCGCGAGTCCCGCGCCCTCAGGGTCGGGAGCGGTAACGTGGTAAGCGTCGCAGGTATTGCCGTAACCTGCGAACTCGGCGTAAATCTTCGCGCCTCTTGCCTTTGCGTGCTCGTATTCCTCAAGAATCAGCATACCTGCGCCCTCGCCCATTACAAAGCCGTCGCGATCCTTGTCAAACGGACGCGAAGCCTTTTGGGGATCGGGGTTGGTTGAAAGAGCCTTCATATTCTGGAAGCCCGAGATTGTCAGCGGAGCCACAACCGCCTCGGCGCCTCCCGCGATAATTGCGTCGGCATATCCGTCCTTGACAGCGTGGAAAGCCTCGCCGATAGAGTTTGTGCCTGTCGCGCACGCGCTCATAACCGAGAGCGAAACGCCCTTGGCGTTAAAGCGGATTGCGACGTTTCCGGTCGCGATGTTTCCTATCATCATCGGGATAAAAAACGGAGAAACCTTCCTCGGACCGCCGTGGTCAAAGCCGACGGTGTTGTTTACGAAAGTATTTAAGCCGCCGATACCGGCGCCGATATACACGCCGAAGCGGTTTTCGTCAACCGTTCCGAGGATTTTGCTGTCGTCAACCGCCTCCTGAGCGGCGGCGATAGCGTACTGGCAATATATATCGAGCTTTTTGGCTTCTCTTTTCTCAAAATATTTTTCGGGTTCAAAGCCCTTTACGGTACCCGCAATATGTACCTTGAGGTCGCTTGTGTCAAAGGAAGTAATCTCCTCGATTCCGCATACGCCGTCAAGCATATTTTTCCACATTGTATTTACGTCGTTTCCTACAGGGCTTACCGCCCCTATTCCGGTCACTACGACTCTTCTGCTCATAAAATACCTCCGTTAAATCGCGAGTCCGCCGTCAACGCGGATAACCTCGCCTGTTACGTAAGCCGCCTCGTCGGAGCACAAAAACGCCACAACGTTCGCGACGTCTTCGGGAGTTCCGATTCTCTTGGCGGGAATCTGAGCCTTCATACTCTCCTTGACCTTATCGGGGAGAACGTTTGTCATATCGGTGCCGATGTAGCCGGGAGCAACCGCGTTAACCGTCACGCCCCTGCCGGCGAGCTCGCGCGCTACGGACTTTGTAAGTCCGATAATGCCCGCCTTTGACGCGGAGTAGTTCGCCTGTCCGGCGTTGCCGGTAAGACCGACTATTGACGAGGTGCTGACGATTCTGCCGCCGCGGTTCTTCATAAAGTGCTTGTAGAAGTGCTTAATCATATTAAATGTGCCCTTGAGGTTTACGCCGATTACCGCGTCAAAGTCGCTTTCCTCCATATTGAGCACGAGCTTGTCGCGCGTAATTCCGGCGTTATTGATTAAAAAGTCAACCTTTCCGAACTCGGCGATTACCTTTTCGGCAACCGCTTTTGAGCCTTCAAAGTCCGACACGTCGCAAAAATACTGCTCAACCCTTGTGCCGTACTGCTCAAGCTCCGCCTTAGCCGCCTTGCCCTCGCTCTCGTCGCCCACGTAAAGAATTGCGATGTTCGCGCCGTTTTGGGCGAGCTTTTCGGCTATCGCGAGCCCGATTCCTCTTGAGCCGCCTGTGATTACGGCGGTTTTATTCTCAAAGTTCATAGTAAAACCTCGTTTCTTATTGTTTTTATTCAGCGCCGCCTCAAATATCCAGCGCGGCAATATCGTCCGGCGTTTCGACCTTGAAGGCTTTAACGCCGGCGTTTATTCTTTTTATCAGTCCCGTCAGGGTTTTTCCGACGCCGACCTCGATAAAGGTGTCAACGCCGTCGGCAGCCATATTTTCAATAATACTCTGCCAGCGCACGGGACTTTCCACCTGCGCCCTGACAAGCGCCCTGTAATCTCCCTCATAAGGCTTTGCGGTAACGTCGGAATAAACCGGAAGCTCCGGCTCGGAAAAATCAACGTTTTCCAAATACTCCGCAAGCCCCTCTGCCGCCTGCGACATAAACGGAGAATGAAACGCTCCGCTCACGGCGAGCAGCTTGGCTTTGCCGCCCTCTTTCTTCACCGCCTCGCAAAATGCCTCGGCGTCGGCGCTTGTTGTCGCGACAACGGTCTGCGCCGGAGAATTGTAGTTTACGGGGTAGGTTTTGTCAAATTTTTCGCAGATTTTTTCAACCTGCCGCGGAGTAATCTTCATAACCGCCGCCATTGCTCCGGGATTTTCCGCGGCCGCCTTGTCCATAAGCTCGCCGCGCTTGCAGACAAGCCTGAACGCTTCCTCGTCGGTGAGCATTTTTGAAAAAGCCAGAGCCGCGATTTCTCCGAGTGAAAATCCCGCGACGCAGTCGGGCGTGATTCCCTTTTCAAGCACCGCGCGCGCTGCCGCCAAATCGGCTGTAAAAACGCACGGCTGGGTGTTTACGGTTCTTCCCAGTTCCTCGGCGCTGCCCTCAAAGCACTGCTTTGAGGTGCCCTCTCTGACGCTGTCGGCCATATCGTAAACCGCCCTCGCGGCGGGAGAAGCCTCGTAAAGCTCCTTTCCCATTCCGCTGTACTGAGCGCCCTGTCCCGAAAAAACAAACGCTATTTTACCCATTTTGCCGCTCCGTTCAGCACTTCCTCCGCCTGCTCAAACATCTCTGTGATGATTTCGCGCGAGGTCTGCTCCTTTGTCACCATACTCGCGACCTGACCCGCGAGCACGCAGCCGTTCCTTACGTCGCCCTCTCTGGCGGCGATTCTCAGAACGCCCGCTCCCATCTTTTCAAGCTCCTCGTCGGAAACCGCCGAGGAATCGTATTCCGCCTTTTGGTACTGCCTTGTAAAGGCGTTTTTGATTGAGCGCACTGGATGCCCCAGGCGCTTGCCGGTTACAACCGAGTCAATGTCCTTTGCCTTCAGCACCTTATCCTTATATTCCTGAGAAATTGTACATTCCTTCGCGACCAAAAACCTTGTGCCGACCTGAACGCCGACCGCGCCGAGCATAAACGCCGCCGCGACCTGCCTGCCGTCCGCGATACCGCCCGCCGCGATTACGGGGATTGAAACCGCGTCGACAACCTGGGGTACAAGCGCCATTGTCGTAAGCTCGCCGACGTGACCGCCGCTTTCGCCGCCCTCGGCGATTACGGCAAAGGCGCCGAGCTTTTCCATTCTTCTGGCAAGGGCTGTTGAGGCAACGACCGGAATTACCTTAATCCCTGCCGCAAGCCATTTTTCCATATATTTACCCGGGTTGCCCGCGCCTGTCGTGACGACCTTTACTCCCTCGTCAACCACAACGTCGGCAACCTCGTCTGCAAAGGGACTCATAAGCATAATATTAACTCCGAAGGGCTTGTCCGTAAGCTCCTTGCACCTTTTTATCTCCGCTCTGAGCTGCTCTCCGTTTGAGTTCATAGCCGCAATCAGTCCGAGACCGCCCGCGTTTGATACTCCCGCGGCAAGGGATGCGTCGGCTACCCAAGCCATACCTCCCTGAAAAATCGGAAACTCCAATCCAAGCGTTTGATCAATTACTGTGGAAATCATTATGTATTTTCTCCTTTATACGCGAAAATCCGCATAAAAGCTGGATTTTCGGCGCAAGATTTTGTCGTCTGTATGCAATTAATAACCTGTTTTTCAGCGTAAAATTAATTTTACGCGATATTGTTTCTATGATACCTTAAAATGAAGCAAAAGTCAATCATTTTTGGCTTGACTTTACGTTGACAAATTCCGCGCTCCGACACGGACGAGCCTGTTCGGAGCCGGCCGTGACAAGCCGGCTCCGGTTTATCAGCTGCAGTAATCCTCAAGCGCTCTGCGCAGATTTTCTTCTCCCTTAACCTCTATTCCCTCATCAATTTTTCGCTTGTCCGCTCTGGGCAGAGAGCTTGTAAAGGTGTCGGTTGTCAAAAACGGCTCGTTCTCTCCCGAGCGGTACACCACAAGTCTGCCGTGCTCCGAGGTTATGACAAATTCCTTTTCTTCTTCGGCGGTTTCGGAAACCGACGCGCCGCTTTCGACGGCGCTGCCTGTCGCGGCGGCGCCGATAATTACGCAGCTTATCAGTATCACGCCCGTAACCGCAATTAAAATCAGCTTTTTCAAAAAGCCTCACCTTCTTTTTTGTATTTTTGCTTCTAAAAAAGTCCTTTGCTATTATTTTTTCACGGATAAAGCGCCGTTATTCACCCTTTTACATAAAATTAAACAGCGATAACGGTATATTTTCTATTGAAAAATATTTAAAAATTAGAATTTAGATATTTATTTTTTAAAAGAAAAGTGCTATAATAGCTATTAATAATGCTCTTAGGAACATAAATACATTCTATTTTACGGACTGAGGAAAAAATATGCGTAACAAACGTGAAACAGATATCAGTAACTACACAGGGAAAATTCCCGAACCGATCCCCGAAAAGAAAAAGAGCGACAGCGGAGCCAAAAGATTCCTTAAGACTTTCGGCAAGCTCCTTTTGACGGTATTTTCGGTGCTTTTAACAGCGGTCATAATCACCGGCATTTCCCTATCTGTCTACATCTTCGCTCTGGCGTCAGAGCCCACGGGCATTGACCTCAAGGCGAAATCGATGAACCAAACAAGCCGTATCCTTGTCAAGGACGAAAAATCGGGAGAGTTTGTTGAGAAGCGCAAGCTTTACAGCACGGAAAACCGAATTTGGGTAAGCAATCAGGACATTCCCGCGTATATGAAGGAAGCACAGGTCGCGATTGAGGACAAGCGGTTTTATGAGCACAAAGGCGTTGACTGGCAGCGAACCCTTTCGGCTGTCGCGACTCTCGCCACAGGTTCAGACTCATACGGCGGCTCGACAATCACCCAGCAGCTTATCAAAAACATCACCGACGACAACGAGGTTTCACTCAACCGTAAGCTTCGCGAAATCTGCAAGGCGCTCAAGCTTGAGCAGGAATACACCAAGGATCAGATTCTTGAGGCTTACCTTAATGTTGTAAACTTCGGCAACAACTGCCAG
This sequence comes from uncultured Ruminococcus sp., assembly GCA_905235295.1. GTDB lineage: Bacteria > Bacillota > Clostridia > Oscillospirales > Acutalibacteraceae > Ruminococcoides. Next base: position 7,720 of record CAJOLF010000013.1, read on the forward strand.
GGCGTCGAGGCAGCGGCTCAGCTTTATTTTGACAAGAGCATAAAGGACTGCACGCTTGCCGAATGCGCGGCAATCGCGGGCATCACCCAAAACCCGTCGATGTACAACCCGCTGATTTACCCCGAAAACAACAAAAAACGCCGCAATATTATCCTTGCCGAAATGCTCGATCAGGAGATTATCACCCAAGAGGAGTATGACAAGGCAAAGCAGGAAAGCGAAAATATGACCTTTGTCGGCTTCCAAACCCCCAGCGAAGAGGACGACGAGGAAGAGGACGCCGACAGCATACAGAACTGGTATGAGGATCAGATTGTTTACGACCTCAGGCGCGACCTTGCCCAGTACTACAACATCAGCGAGGGCGCCGCGTCCGAAAAAATATACACAGAGGGCTTAAAAATTTACAGCGCCATGGACGAGAGTATGCAAAACTACATTGAGCAGGCGGCGCTGAATATGGACAGAAGCTCGGATCCCGATATTCAAATCGGCTCGGTTATGATGGGCTTTGACGGGCGCGTTATCGCCACCGTCGGAAGCTCGCGAAGGAAAACCGGCGACCTTGACTNNNNACCTTGACTGGGACAGAGCGAGCCACTCCGTTTTGCAGCCCGGTTCGGCAATCAAGCCGCTGTTCGCTTATCCGCTCGCAATAGACAGCAAGCAGCTTTACTACTCCTCAACCGTGCTTGACGAACCGCTCGAAAAGTACGAGGTTGACAGCAACGGCAACTACGTTTCCGGTCCTAAAAACGCCTACGGCTCTTACTTCGGCAATATGCTTTTGCCGGACGCTATTGAGTATTCGTCAAACGCCACCGCCGTTCAGGTAATGGAGCTTATCGGCGGACCGACGGTCGCCTATGAGCAGGCGGTCACCAAAATGGGCTTCAACAACCTTGACGAGCAAGACGCGAACCTCACCGGCGCGCTCTCTATCGGCGGTATGCGCGGAGGCGTCACCGTAAGAGAGATGGCGGCTGCCTACACTTATATGGGCAACGGCGGACTTTACTACAAGCCCTACACCTACTACTACGTAACTGATTCCGAGGACAACGTTATCATAGACAACCGCGACGTAGTTCCAAAGCAGGCTTATTCGGCGGAAACAGCGACCATTATGAACCGCCTGCTTCACTACAACGTTGAAAACAGCCAGCACACACGCGCTATGTACGCGCGGATTTCCGGCTGGGACATCGTCGGCAAAACAGGTACCACCAACGACGACAAGGACGCTTGGTTCTGCGGACTTTCTCCGTACTGCGTAATGGCGACCTGGACGGGCTTTGACAGTCCGGCAACCATTTCGGACACCACCCATTCGGCAAAATTCTTCGCAAACGTAATGGGCGAATACCTGAAGGATCGCGAGCAAAAGGAATACCTGACTTCGCCCAACGTCATCGCCGCCACCTATAACCCGCAGTCGGGTTTGATTATCTCGACCGATAACGTATCGGGCAAATACATCGGTTATTATACCGAGGACAACATTCCGGCGTTTGGCTCGGCCTACTGGGACGACGTATCATACGGCGATAACTACGGCAGCAATTATTACGACGACTCGTCGGATTACTACGGAGGCTCCGGCGAAAGCTCGGGCGCCGAAAGCTCGGGCGCTGAAAGCTCGGGCGCCGGCGGAGGCGAAAGCGGCGACGAAAGCGCGGGGGGAGCCGAAAGCGGCGCCGAAAGCGCAGGCGGAGGCGAAAGCGGCGCCGAAAGCTCAGGCGGAGCCGAAAGCGGCGCCGGAGAAGAAGGCGGAAGCGGAGCGGACAACGCTCAGCCTAACTAAGGCGGCTTTGCGCTGCGGCAAGCGCGCAATTCTCTTAAACGTACAAAACTGAAAGGTAAGGTAAATATATATGGTATCAATCGCAGTAATGGGACACGGAGTTGTAGGCTCGGGTGTCGTTCAGATTTTGCTCACTCACAAACAAAAGCTCTTTTCGGTAATCGGAGAGGAAATTTACGTCAAAAAGGTTCTTGACCTCCGCGAATTTCCCGACAGCCCGATTTCCGACAGGTTCACAAAGGATTTTGAGGATATTATCAACGACCTTGAAATCAGGGTAGTCGCCGAGGTTATGGGCGGAATCCACCCCGCGTACGAGTACACAAAACGCTGCCTTAAAGCGGGCAAAAGCGTTGTAACCTCAAACAAAGAGCTTGTCGCCGCCCACGGCGCCGAGCTGCTTGAAATCGCGAGGCAGGAAAACGTAAACTACCTGTTCGAGGCTTCCGTCGGCGGCGGTATTCCGATTATCCGCCCGATGAACCAGTGCCTTGTCGCTAACAATGTTGACGAGGTCGCGGGTATATTAAACGGAACAACAAACTTTATTTTGACTAAAATGATAGAGGACGGAATGCAGTTTGAGGACGCGCTCAGGCTCGCGCAGGAGCTCGGCTTTGCCGAGCGCGATCCCTCCGCTGATATTGAGGGACACGACGCGTGCCGCAAAATCTGTATTCTCGCTTCTCTCGCCTTCGGCAAGCACGTTTATCCCGATTGCGTACATACCGAGGGAATTACAAAAATCACACTTGAGGACGTTAAGTACGCCGAAAAGTTCGGCTGCGTAATCAAGCTGATCGGCAGAGTCAAAAAGCTTGATAACGGCAAAATTGACATCATCACAGCGCCAATGCTTGTTCCCGAAAAAAGCCAGCTCGCGAATATCGACAACGAGTTTAACGGAATTATGGTCAGGGGCGACTGCACGGGCGACGTTGTGTTCTACGGCAAGGGAGCCGGCAAGCTGCCCACCGCCAGCGCGGTTTGCGCGGATATTGTAGACTGCTGTATGCACCTCAAAACACGCCGCTTCCTGTTCTGGGCGGACGGCGACGGCAGCAACATCATCAGCGTTAAGGACAGCGTTTTCAAAATGTATGTTCGCGCCAACGGCAGCGGCGCTGTCGCGAAGGCGGAAAAAATATTCGGAAAAATCAAATCTATCGAGGACGGCAAAAGGGTTGCGTTTATCACGGAAAGTATGCCTCTTTGCGAATTTGAAGAAAAATGCGAAAAGCTCACGGGCGAGGGCATTGAGATTCTCTCCACAATCCGTTTGGGCGATTTATAATCAATCACCGGGGAGATAAAGCTCGATTGTATCGGACTTCGCTCCGAGTTAAATATATATTGGGTAAAGTAATTAAAGCACAGCCGTAAACACGGCAACACTAAAGCACAAAGGGAGTAAAAATTAATGAGTTTGATAGTTCAAAAGTTCGGCGGCACCTCTGTTGCCGACGCGCAGCGCGTTATGAACGTAGCCAAAATCGTCACCGACACCTTCGCAAAGGGCAACGACGTAGTTGTTGTCGTTTCGGCTCAGGGCGATTTTACCGACGTTCTGGAGGAAAAGGCGAAAGAGATTAACCCCAACGCCTCCCGCAGAGAAAAGGATATGCTGCTCTCGGCAGGCGAACAGATTTCTATTTCGCTTCTCGCAATGGCAATCGAAAAGCTCGGCTATCACGCCGTTTCGCTGCTCGGATGGCAGGCGGGATTTGAAACCTCGTCATCGCACACAAGCGCGAGAATCAGAAAGATTGATCCGTCAAGAATCAAATCCGCTCTTGACAAAAAGAACATTGTAATCGTAGCAGGCTTCCAGGGGCTTTCGCGCTACGGCGACATCACAACTCTGGGCAGAGGCGGCTCCGACACCAGCGCGGTTGCGATTGCCGCCGCAATGCACGCGGACCTCTGCCAGATTTATACCGACGTAGAGGGCGTGTTCACCGCCGACCCGCGCAAGGTCAAGGGAGCTTACAAGCTGGATGAGATTTCTTATGACGAGATGCTTGAGCTTGCCACGCTGGGCGCGCAGGTTCTTAACAACCGTTCGGTTGAGATGGCTAAAAAGTATAATATCGAGCTGGAGGTGCTCTCAAGCCTTACCAGAGCACCCGGTACTATTGTAAAGGAGAAAACAAAAATGGAAAAAATGTTAATCAGCGGAGTTGCCAAGGATACAGACGTTGCGAGAATTTCGGTTATGGGTGTTCCCAACAACCCGGGACTTGCGTTCAAGATGTTCTCCAAGCTTTCAAAAAAAGACATCAATGTCGATATTATTCTGCAGTCAATCGGTCATGACGGCAAAAAGGACATCAGCTTTACCGTTGCCAAATCCCGCGGTCAGGAGGCTGTTGACGCTTTGAAGGATTATATGGATTCCCTCGGCGCCAAAGAGGTTCTCTATGATGACAACGTTGCCAAGATTTCGATTGTCGGCGCGGGTATGGAAAGCCACGCCGGCGTTGCGACAAAGATGTTCGAGGCGCTTTACGACGCTCAGATTAACATTCAGATGATCAGCACAAGCGAGATTAAGGTTTCGGTTCTTATCGACGCGCGTGACGCGGACAAAGCCGTTGAAGCAATCCACGATAAGTTCTTTGACTGATTCGCGGCAACGCCGTAATTTGTTAATACAACCCGGACTTATTGTTAATTCCGGCTGCGCGGTATAATTTATAAAGGCATACTAATTTAAAACAAAAACGCTTTTGACGGTGCTTCGTCAAAGGCGTTTATTTTTTCAACCACGCTTTTTGTGAAAAGCCAACACACGCGGAGTTATTTAAAGCAACAAATAAGGCAGCAAAAGCGTAAAACAGAATATTAAGGCAATCCCTCGCAATTCGCACTTGAATACAGGTAAAAACCGTGATATAATTAAGCTTGAAGTTTGTAATTATGGAGATGATTATATGGAATACAAGTTTTCCGACAGGGTTCAGAACCTAAAGCCCAGCGCTATAAGAGAAATTTTTAAATACGCCGCCGACCCGACGGTTGTTTCTCTTTCGGCGGGCAATCCCTCTCCCGACGCGTTTCCGGCAAAGGAGATTGCAGAAATTTCTCAAAAGCTCCTCAGCGAGGATCCGATTTCTGTTTTGCAGTACAGCGTGACCGAGGGCTACGCGCCGCTCAGGGAGCACATCAAAGAATATATGCGCGAATATCACGGCTCGGGGACCGACGACGATGATATATTAATCACCACAGGCGCGCAGCAGATTATGGATTTGAGCACAAAGGCTCTTGTCAACGAGGGTGAGGTTATCATCTGCGAGGCTCCGTCGTTCATAGGCTCGCTCAACACCTTCCGCAGCTACAACGCAAAGCTTGTGGGCGTCACGGTAGAGCCTGACGGTATGAACACCGACGAGCTTGAGCAAAAGCTCATTGAAAACCCCAACACAAAGCTGATTTACACAATCCCGAATTTCCAAAATCCCTCCGGCGTTACAATGAGCCTTGAAAAGCGCAAGAGGGTGTATGAGCTCGCCAAAAAGTACGGCGTTATGATTATTGAGGACAACCCCTACGGCGACCTCCGTTACAGCGGAGAAAGCCTGCCGAACATCAAGTCCTTTGACGAGGACGGAATCGTAATTTACGCCGGCTCATTCTCAAAGGTAATCTCTCCGGGTATGCGCGTCGCTTACGCAATCGCTCCAAAGCCCGTTTTCCAAAAGCTTGTTGTGTGCAAGCAGGGCAACGACGTCCACACCAACATCTGGTCGCAGCGCGTTTGCGACGAATTTTTCACAAAATACGACTTTAACGCGCACCTTGAAAAGCTCAGAAAGATTTACACCGCAAAGGCGCAGTTCTGTATGGACTTGCTCGACAAATACTGCGCTCCCGCAATCACCTACAACAAAATTGACGGCGGACTGTTCATTTGGTGCGACCTTCCCGAGGAGATTGATATGCCGCAGTTCTGCAAGACAGCGGTGCTCAACAAGGTTTGCGTAGTTCCCGGCAACGCTTTTTTGACCGACGAAAACGACGTATGCCACAGCTTCAGAATCAACTTCTCTACCCCCACCGACGAACAGCTTGAAAAGGGAATAAAAATTCTGGGCAAGCTTGCGAACGGTTAAACCGCGATTATCAATGACAGAAAGGATTTACCCCAATGGATAAAGAACAAAAGCAAATCATTTTGACAGGCGACCGCCCGACAGGACGGCTCCACCTCGGACATTACGTCGGCTCGCTCAAAAGGCGCGTTGAGCTTCAAAATTCGGGACAGTTCGACGAGATTAACATTCTTATCGCCGACGACCAGGCGCTGACCGACAACGCCGACAACCCCGACAAAATCCGCGACAACATCGTCAACGTTGTGCTCGACTACCTTTCTGTGGGTATCGACCCCGAAAAAACAACAATCTGCGTCCAGTCGGCTCTGCCCGCTCTGCACGCGCTGACGTTTTACTATATGAATATGGTAACCACCGCGCGCCTTGCGCGCAACCCAACCGTCAAGGCGGAAATTCAAATGCGCGGCTTTGCCGACGAAGGACTGCCCGTGGGCTTCTTCGCGTATCCTGTTTCTCAGGCGGCGGACATCACGGCTTTTAACGCCACCGTTGTCCCGGTCGGCGACGATCAGCTCCCGATGATTGAGCAAACGCGCGAGATTGTCGAGAAATTCAACCGTCTTTACGGCGAAACGCTGGTGCTTCCAAAGGCTATGATTCCCGAAAACGAAACCCAGCGGCGCTTGCCCGGCGTTGACGGCAAGGCAAAAATGAGCAAATCTCTCGGCAACTGCATCTATCTTTCCGACTCCGCAAAGACAATCAAAAAGCAGGTCAACGGCAAAATGTTCACCGATCCCGCCCACCTGAGAATCGAGGATCCCGGTCACACCGAGGGCAACGTTGTTTTCACCTATCTTGACGCGCTGTGCACGGACGATCACTTTGCCGAATATCTGCCCGAGTACAAAAACCTTGACGAGATGAAGGAGCACTACCGCCGCGGCGGCTTGGGCGACGGAACCTGCAAAAAGTTCCTGATTAACGTGCTCGAGGAAACCCTCAGCCCAATCCGCGCCGAACGCGCGAAATGGGAAAAGGACATCGCCTCGGTTTACGATATTCTCGAAGCAGGAACAAAAAAGGCGCGTGAAACCACCAACGAAACCCTCGCGCGTGTTCAAAAGGCAATGAGAATCGACTACTTCGGCGACCGTTCCATAATCAAGGAATGGGAAAAGCTCCTTAAGGAAGCGAATAAATAACAAATAAAGCGGCAGACTCAAACTTTTTTGTGAGTGAGAGTCTGCCTTTTTATAATTGTACTGTAGGGTTCAGTCTTGACTGAACCGCGGACAAAAGCTAAACATTTAGTGCTCAATCTGCGGTTTGGTCAAGACCAAACCCTACATTATTTATTAATGGGACATATATGTTTGTATCGCAGCTTTAAGCCGGCTTCTTGTTACTGTGATTTTGTAAAGCTCAGGCTTTCCTCAAATGTTTTTCTAAACGCGCTGTCGGGTTCGGGGTCGGTAAGAACAATGGAAATTCTCGCGTACTCCTTTTCGTCAAACGGAAGATAGTAGGCAAAGGTTTTTGCCCCCGTATTCGGGTCGGGAGGCATCATTCCGAAAAGAACCTTACGTCCGCCGAGCTCGCGCTCAGTCAAGCCGCCGGCAGCGTCTGCCTCAAGCATCTCTTTGGTCGCTCCGCCGAAAGAGCCCTGCCCAAAGGTGATGTATATACCGTAGGGCGATTCATTGGGCTTAGCCTTGCTGTCAGCAGGGTTAAAGTTGTAGCTGCGGTATTGCAAACCGCTTTCGTTTGTCTGTGACGCGGTAAAGTTGTCGGGGTATTTATATGAAAGGTAGCAGGGCTCACCGTTAACTTTATAGCCGTAGCAATCAAGCTCTGCGTTTGCCCAGTTCCACGACGAGGTATCGACTGCCGCGGGAGCTGCCGTTGTTGTTTCTGCTTCGGTCAGAGCAGCCGTAGTCTCCTCTGCCTTTGAACTGTTGCTGTCCTTGCCCGGATTTGAGCACGCGGCGAATAAAACAATTATTATTGCCGCTGTTAATAACGCTATTAATTTTTTCATAATAATCTCTCCTTTTACTTATCTATCCAGCCCTTGTAGCCCTCGGTGTACTGGTTATCGGTTATCGGCGTATAGCGGTTCTGATCGCCCATATCGTCCAAAAAGCCGTTGTAGGCGCGGTAAATCTCGCCGGTGTTGTTGTCGTAAACGCGCTCGTATTCCTCAAGCATATCCGAGCGCTTCTCCTGAATAATCGTGTCGGACTTGCTCCTTTCCTCAAAAGCCTCCATAACCGGGTCGGGGTCGTTGAGGGTTGAGGGTACAGAGGTCGCGTTCTGCGCGATTTGCTTCCACTGCTGCAGATAGTAGTCGGTATAGCTGAACGACTTCGCAATCTGCGCCAGCACCGAAGCCCAGTTAACAAACTGACCCTTCGGCGCCCACTGGGTGAAAATGCAGTTAACCTCCCACGCGCCGTAGTTTTTGCCGTTAAATACAACGTCTTTGGAATTCATAACAACCGCAGAATATATGCCCTCGCCGTCGACATTCTCGTCTTTAAATGTTGCGTAAAGCGACTGATAATCGTGAATCGGCGTGTTTGGGCGAATCGACTGGAGCTGAGCCTTGTTCTCGGGAACGCAGGAATTCTGCACGGTAAAATACTCGGTCGAACCGCTGAACATCGCCTCAAAAAATTCCTTGACCGTTCCGTCCTGCATCGACAAACCAAAGCCGAGCGCGTCCTTCATTGACGCGTCCTTTGCGGCGTAGGCGTGGTCAATGTTCGCAAATCCCACGGTTTTATCGGGAGAATACGCCTGCCACTGCAGCTGATTTGCGTCTCCGTTAAATTCCACCTGCCAGCCTGCGGGGATTTGCAGGGTAAAATATTGGTTTTGGTACGGCTGCCACTGAACGCTTGCCCACTCGGCAGGCCTAATATTTACCTCTGCGGCGGTAGGCGCGGGAGCTTGTGTAACCGGAGCAGTGGTGTAGTCGTCAGGCAACTCATACGTAGCGTTTGTTGTGCCGTGAATATCCTCCGGAGCTTGATCGGGACTCAGCACCTTTGCAAAGGGAAACATTGAACATCCCGAAAGCGTTGCCGCCAAAATCACGCATAGAACGGATGAAATGGTTTTTTTCATTTATTTACCTCCCTGAGTATATAATTTTTCATATTAATCATAGCATATACGCGTTCTGTTCGCTATGGCATATTCCTGCTATTTGGCTTGTCTATGCGGTTTTTGGCAAAACAAAAAAATCCTCACCGCTATGATGAGGATTTTGGCTATTCGTCTGTAACGCTCAGCTTGCAGAGCGCCGCTCTGGTTTGAACGCCTGTTTTTTTGTAGATTGAGGTGATGTGGTGACGCAGGGTGTTGACCGACATATTCATCCTCAGCGCAATCGCCTCCTGCTTGTCGTCGGTCTCGGTCAGCTCCTTAAAAACCTGAGCTTCCTTTGGGGTGAGCCCGAATTTTTCGCGGATTTGCCCGGGCGTAATTTCCGCATTAGGTTCTGATTTTTCCGTTTCTTTATCTGCAATCGAGCTCAAATTCAAATCTCCGTTAAGCGCCATAAAGACTATCGCGACGGACAGCATTGCGATGTCAATTACCAAAACGCTTACGGCGGAGAGCGTTGAAAATTTCAGCGCGAAGGTCAGCAGAACCGCTGCGCTGTCGGTAATCCGCCCTGCCGAAGCCCAGAACGCCGGATTTTTTGTCCTCTGCGCAAGGCGCGTAAAGGTGAGGTTGTAGTACGAGATAACCGCCGACATCGACAAGTAGAACAGGCTCATATTGAGCGTGTAGGTCTCGCGCCCGGTAAGCACCGCGTTGAGCAGGGCGATCACAGTCACGCACAGCGTGCAAACAGGGAGCAGCTTTCCCTTTTTTATATCGCCTATAAAGCCGAACAAAATCACGCCGGGTATCATCAGCAGCCTCGGAAAGCTGTAAACATTGTACTCCGTGTAGTTTGAGGCAATTTGCAGGTGGTGAATGTAGTTGTTGTAGTAGCTTGTGAACATCAGTATAGCGACCGTGATAACCACGGCGCAAATTAGTTTGAATTTCGGCACGGCGGTAAATTCTCTGTTCGCAAGGGAATTCACAACGCGGTTTTCTGTGTATAAAAATATTACCAAAACCGCAAACGAAAAAAATCCAATCACCCCGAGCAGAGGTTTTAAATCAAACCTTAGCTGGAAAAGATACTGTACCGCGACCGCGAAGGCGTAGCCCAGTCCAAAGCTTAGCCCGAAATGCCTGACGTCCGCACAGCAGGACATATAATAGTATACGCAGCCGCCGGTGTACCCGAGACAGAGCACCGTTACGCCTGTCGCAATCAGATAAAACAGCGAAGCCTCACTTGCAAGCAGCATTATCCAAAAGCCTGTAAAGCAAACGCCGAGTGAAAAAAGCTTAACCGCCCTGTTATCAACAAAGGAACGCAGAACAAAGCCGAGTATCACAGGAATTTGAATACCGTAATATACAAGCTCCTGATGCTCGGGCATAATAAATCCGCGTCCTGCCTGATTGCCGAGCCGCAAAATCACAAGCTGTATGAGCATAAACGAGGCGAATATCAGCGTGAGCGAAGCCGCTTTTTTTCTCTGAAAAAACAAAACAATTTTATCCATAACAAAATCCATAAATAAAAAAATAACACCTTGGTTACATTTTATCACAACCAAGGTGTTTTGTACAGTTATAAAGTTGTTAAATTTTGTTTGATATTACAGACCCATTTTGAGTTGGTCGAACCAGTTAGTTCCGAGCTCCTCAACAACCTTTTCGATTGCCTCCAAAGCGTCGTCGGGAAGCTTGTCGTAGCCGTCCTTTTCGTTAGCGAACGCCTTAATCTCGCTCACTCTGTCAATCATACGCGCCTTGAGCTGAGCAACATACTCTGTGTCGTTCATATCGGGAACAAAGCCTTCCCACTCCATAATCTCGATGTCGGAGAAGGGACCCCACTTCTTGAACTCCGCCTTGCCCTCAACGATAGCTTCGAGGATTCCGAGAGTATCCTTAGGCTGAACCTTCTTGCCCATAAAGTCGCCTGTATTGACGATGTAGCAGTCAACGTTCTTTTCCTCAACGAGCTTCTTGAACTTAGCGTAGTCGTTCGCGAGCGGATAGGTTCTGAACGGGTTAGCGTAGGGAACAACAACCAGCTTGTTGGGGTCAACGCCGGGAGCGAGGCGCTCTGCGGATGATCTCTTTGTAGCGAGCGTAGCGCCCATTACGGAAGCGAGCGACGCGCCCTTGAGCTTAACAACAGGCGGAAGTGTAGGATCCTTCATAATCCAGAAGATAGCGTTAACGGGAGCGTCAATCTTGTCAACGCGGTTGGGCGACCAAAGCTTAGACTTAATCGCTCTGCCGTTGCCGTTGCGGATATCCTCGGTAACAATCTGAATTTTGCCCTCGTCGTCCAGAGTAGCCGAGCAGTTCTGAACCGTGAGCAGGTACTTGTTGTCGGGGCAGCCTGTGGGATAGTCGGCAGTCTTGTCAAAGTATGTCGGCTCAATCGCGATAGAAGCGCAGGTATCGGTATTGATGATGAACGCGTCGTCGTGGAGAACCTTAATCTCATACTTGCCGCCGTGCTTAGCGTGGGTAAGAGTTGATTTACCCGAGCCCGAAAGACCGTAAACCGAAGCAACGTACTTGCTGCCGTCGGGGAGTGTGTACTCCTTCTGACCGCCGTGGCATGAAGCGTAGCCGTTGCGGTTAGCGATAGCCCAAACCATAGTAAGAGTACCCTTCTTGTGCTCGCCGAAGTATCTCATACCAAGGATGCAGGCGCAGTTTGTATCTGTGTTGAAGTAGCAAAGGGTTTTCTTCGCGGGGTCTGACAGGCAGTCAAAGCTTACGCCCGCGTTTTCAACGGGAGTCCACTGGGGATCGGAGAAAATATAAATATCGGGCTCTTTGCCGTCGCCGACGGGCTTTGAGTTCTTGTACATCTTAACATATTCGTCCGACATATACTGGAAGTTGAGCATCCAGTTGTACATAATATTTTCCTCACCCTCGGGGATAAGAAGGTGAACCTTTACCATAAACTCGGGGTCAAGTCCGGCGTAGCAGGTAGCGTGATAAAGCTTCTTGTAGCGCGCGCTGTAAACCGCGTCCATAACAACCTTGTCAAGAGCCTCGCAGTCAACTCCGGGCTCGCCCGCAATGCGGCGCGCGGTAGCGTAACGTCCCGTAATAGCACCGTCGTTAAAGAGGAGAACCTTTGCGTCTTCGTCAAGGCCGAACTCCTCGCCGCGGTAAACGGGCATATCCGTAACGATAGTGCCGGGTGAATTTTTAGCAAGGTTATACGCCTCTTTAAGAGTGTTTACCTTAACTACATTGTTGCCGTAAAATGCAGCTTCAATGATTGATCTGGTCTTTGAAAAACCGACCTTGCCCTTGCCGATTTCCTCAATCGGGTAATGTGCTTTTGTTGCCATAAAATCTACTCCTTTTCTCTGGCGGACAAGCCGCCGTTAATATACTATTTATATGTTGCCTGATGCAAAGCCTATTATAGCATTAACAAAATCTTTTTGCAAGTGATATTGCAGTATTATCATACAAAAATTGCAGAATGACTGTTCTATTGTTCTTTTTTAGAATATTGACATTGTTTTTGAATTATACCGCCGTTATTCTGTCATTTTGGAAGGTTGTTGTTCCTGCTATTGACTTAAATATACGAAAATGGTAAAATAGTGTCATATTAACAAAAAGCAGGTGATGTTTATGATAAAAACAGCATATTCGGCAGCGGCGCTGGCGCTGTGCCTTGTATTCGGACTGCTGATATTATCGGGCTGCGGCGAAGATTCAAAGAACGCCGAAATCGCGGGTGAATGGATACCCACCGCTGCCACAATCAACGGCGAGACAGTCAAATTCAACGAGCTTGAAACCGACAGCGATAAATTCGGGCTGGTATTCCATTCCGACGGAAGCTGCGAAATTACAATAGCGGGCACAAAAAACAACGGAACCTTCACCTTTAACGAGACTACGGTAGACGTTGAATACGGAGGAAAGCAGGAAAAGCTAACCTACTCCGACGGAATGTTGACGCTGAATTTCAACTACAATAACGAGATCACGTCGTTTTCGTTTACAAAAGCGACGGAATAAAGCGCAAAACGCTTGTAATCCTCTGCCTTCTCCTTTTCGGAGAGGGCATTTTTTTGCGAAAAAACGCGCATCGGGCATCCGCGCATCGGGCATCGTTAAATTATTAACAATATTGTGGCTTTTTATACAAAAAATATGCCTTTTTTATGTCCTTTTTCTTTCTTAAACACCTTGACAAAATGCTCATTTAGAATTATTATATATAAAGATAATATTCAATATGGGTAAGCTTGCGATTTGCGGCTTTGACGTATAGAGAGTATTTTCGCAAAATTCAATTCACGCGAAGCGCACAAAAGCGCTGCGGTGTGCTGACGGCGCGCGCTTTCGCAGGAAAATCTAATGAAAGGAAGATGGTAATTATAAACAAATTTTCACACATACAAAGCAATCAAACGAAAAGCAAGAAAACGCTTGTAAGTATGCTTTCGGTTCTGTTGTCAATGCTGATAATAGCCTCCGTGGTTATCACCGCGTTACCGGTTGTTTCGGCAAAGGGTGAATCCGCGTTTACCGATTGTGAAGAAATTTTCATTGATATGAGAAGCTTCACAGGCTGGACAGACGCCTCGGCTGCGTTCAGGGTGTTTACCTTCTATAATGACTCTGACAGTCAAAACTGGTGTCATGAATACGAAGAAAACTTTGAAAACACCGATTGGTACAACGGCACAAATATTCTGCAAAGCGGTATTAAGGCTGTTAAGTTCTGCAATAATGTCTACAGCTTTAGAATTCCCGCAAACAACATCAGCCATGTTCAGGTTGTCAGAACAAATGCCAATTCAGAAGGTCCAAAGTGGAATTACAGCCCGATGATGTGGGATAACCAAAGGTCGAAATATACCGCAGACGGCAAGAGCTATTCCACACAAAACTGTATTAAAATTACAGGTTGGGATAACAGCGCTTCGTGGTCAACCTTTACTCCCACGAACAACGCGAGCTACAGCGAAACAACCGCTAATCCCGATGCTACTATCACAGGCAATTCCAATCTTTTCACGATTGACTCTACATTTTATGATTACTACTGCGACGACGAGATTCAGAACGGCTGGGGCAATATCCGTTATGAGACCAACCACACTACGCAGAGATCCAGCAAAAACGGCACCGGCTATGTGGAAAACGGCTACTGGGAACCGTTCCAGGCTTTGAATAACAAGATTGCCTCTCAAGCCAGCAGCGGCGGCGTTCGTTATCCGCTGTATTTCGGTAACTTCTATGACAAGGGAGACGGCTATCAGGGCGAGGGTTCCTCAAATATGGTGAACTTCTCCAACTGGGTGAACAACTCCGCGCGTTTGGGCGATACTCACAATTCGGTTCTCGGCTTAACTGGTACTGAGCTCGTTAACGGTAATTTGATGTACGCGTCAGCCAACGGCGGTACAAGCTCTACCAAAGTTCCGATTTTCGACAAAAGCTGGCTGCAAACCAACAAGGTAGGCTCGGTCGTCAACACCAAGTTCCCGATGCGCAAGGTGACTACAAACGGCGTCACGGGCTACTACTTTGACAGCTCAGGCGGCTACGATAACGTGTGGTTCAACTCAAGTCACAATACGATTTCCTACGGACAGGGCACTTCTAAGGGCGCCAGAGACTCGCTGGCTTCTTACGGCGGTTCAACCAACGGCTACGGCTTCTTCCCGTTTGACTATAACAGAGGAAGCACCGCGGAGGCTTATAACTTCGGCTTCGGTATGCGCGTTGACGTTTCGTTCAACCTCGGCGGCGACGAAGATCACTACGGTCAAATAAAGGGCACAAACGGCACTTATGTTGACCAGGTATTCAACTTTACCGGTGACGACGACGTATGGGTTTACATCGACGGCAAGCTTGTTCTTGACCTCGGCGGCGACCACCAAAAGGCGTCAGGCAGCATCAACTTTGCCAACGGCAAGGGCAAGGGTAAGGTCAGCTTAAGCACAGGCACTAACGTTCCTTGGGACGGCGGCTGTACCCGTAACACAGACTTCTCTATCACCAACGACGACCCGACAGTGGAGCACACACTGACGATGTTCTACGTTGAAAGAGGTATGGTTGAGTCAAACCTCAGCTTTAACTTTAACTTTGCGCCTATCGGCAACGAGCTGATTGTTGACAAAACCGTTAACACAACAAATATTAACGATGGTTTGAAAACCGCGGTTGCGGCGGCTGATACATTTAGCTTTAACCAGCCCACCGCGTCAGGAAAAACCTATACACACGTAACCTCCGCAAGCAGCACCGATAAGACTGCGACAGGCGGTGTTTACACACTCAAAAACGGCGAAACCGCTGATTTTAAAGACCAGTTTGCTGTTCCGACAGATATGACTGTTACAGAGTCTGAATCAAGTCCGCTGACATACACCACATCGTGGAAGGCGATTGACCTTGAATATAAAAAGAAGGGCGTTGCCGAATCCGCTTACACGATTGCGTCCGGCACCGGCACAGCTTCATCGTTTACTTATCAAACCTTGGATAATTCAAGCGAGTTCGCGATGACGCGTGTTCAGTTGTCTTACGTCAACACTCCGTCAGTCGCTCCTGTAACAATCAAAAAGGAAGTTACAGGGCTGAATACGGGCGAAACCGACAACACCGACTTTGACGGTACGGTTGAGGTAAGCCTTGACAACGGCAGCACATGGAAAAAGTATCCGCTGACGTACACGTATGGCGGCAGCACATATACTCTGACCTCTGCCGGCAAGCTTGCCTCGGGCGCGAAGCTCCGTAACGGCAGAACCCTTACCTTCGCGGGAATTCCGCAGGGCGCAAAGGTTCGCTTTACCGAGGACGCTACAGATGTTGATCACAGCTTTGTAAGCGTAACCGGAAGTGTCTTGGGTATCTCTGTCGGAGCAAGCGGCAACGCGATTACCGTTACAAACCAAAAGAACAGACCCGGAGAGATTAACGTTACTCTTGAAGCTAAAAAGAATCTGACCGGCGCGGACCTTACAAACGACGCGTTTGAGTTTGAACTTCTTGACAGCAGTAGAAGTGTTATCGAAACCAAACCGTGTTTTTCTAACGGTAAAATCACATTTTCCGCGATTACTTACACAAGCGCGGCAAACGATACCTACTATATAAGAGAAAAGATTCCGGCTACTGCTGATTCCGATATAAAAACCTACGACAGCTCCGAGTACAAGGTAACCGTCAGCGTTGTAAAGAACGGGCTCACCCTTGAACCCACGGTTACTTATTACAAGAACAACGTAACCGTAAGCTCGGCTGAATTCAACAACGAGGTTAAACGCGGAGAGGTTTATATTGTTAAGGAGGACAATGCCGGTAATGACGTAACAGGCGTTCAGTTTGCTATCTACAAGGTTGGCACAAACGGCGAAAGCCTTACAGGCAAAACTCCGCTTCAAACTGCCGGTACGGCAAGAATGAACGTCCCCTATTCCGACGGCACAACCAAACAGAAAACAGCGGTTCACTTTACAGATTTGGATTTGTATACCGACGGTTTGTATAATCCGTCAGATAAGGACTATCAGTGGTACGCTATTGCCGAAACCGACCCCGGAACAAATTACTTTAAGAATAACACCGTTATTTACTTCCAGCTTCCCGTAAGCGGCTCTTACGCTCCAAAGTATGAGTATGTAAACGGTCATATTCTAAGCCCAAATTCCGGTTTTGACGGAATGGCAGGAATTAAACTGTTAGGTATTTACGCAATTTGCTTTGCAATTCTGCTTGGCGCTGCGTATGTGCTTTATACAAAAAGAAATGTAAAATATGCTCGCCACAGAGCAAAAAAATAATTAAAGGAGATTAATTTAAAATGAAAACAACAAAAAGAGTTCTCGCAGTTGCGCTTGCAGCTCTTATGCTCGCTCTTGCAATTCCCTTTGCTGCTTCGGCGGCAACAACCTACTCACTCACAGTAGAGTGTAACAAAGCCGACTACACATACACAGTATATAAGATTGCTGATTTTGACGAAGCAACAGGCGCTTACAAAGACTTTGCTACAACAGCTATCGAAAATGCTATTAAGCAGAGCACAGAAAGCACAGCCGCTGTTCTTACTGCCGCTAATGCTGCTACACTCACAGGCGGTACACCTATTACCTTTACATCTTCAAAGACAAGCGAAACCCTTACAGGCTTAGCCGCAGGTATGTACTACATCAAGTGCACAGGCGTTTCTGCTGCAAACAAGTCAGTTTCACAGAACAACATTGTTCCCCTTCCCAACAAGAATATGGCAGCAGGTGCGACTTCATTTACAGTTGACGTTGCTACAAACAAGATTGTCGAAGGCGACGAGCCCACAGTTGAAAAGGATTTCAAAGTTGGTTCCAACTTAACAACGGATGATCAGACCTTCGGCACAGGTGATACAATCACTTATGTTCTCACAGCTGATATTCCCGGTTCTTACACAAACCAGCTTACACAGTACATCATCACCGATACAATGGGCACAGGTCTTGACAAGACTGTTCACAACGTAACAAGCGTTAAGCTCGATAACGGCACAACACAGACAGACCTTACATATGATGTAACTACTGCTGCTGCGGAAATCGGCACAGCTACATTCGGCGTAAAGCTTAAGGCAGCTGAGCTTGCTAAGGAGTCATTCTACGGCGAGAACAACAAGGTTGTTGTTACTTACACAACACAGCTCGCTGCTGACGCTCCTATCGCTACAAACATTCCTAACTCCGACGGTCTCAAATATACAAACGCCGGCGGCACAAAGACTGTTCCCGGTAATACAGTTAACGCTAAGACCTACAATATCGTTGCTAAGAAGGTTGACGCTCAGACAGGCGCTGCTCTTGAGGGAGCTACTTTCACACTCACATATCCCGACGGAACAACAACAAAGACTGCTGTTTCAAACGCTGACGGTATTGCTGACTTCGGCGTACTCCTTAAAGCAGGTACATACACAGTACAGGAGACAGCTGCTCCCAGTGGCTACGCGCTCAACTCAACTGTTGAATCCGTAACCCTCGGCGATGGCACAACAGGTACTGTTACAGTTGAAATTTCCGATACAAAGACTAAGCTTCCTAACACAGGTCGTGAAGGCACAATGATGTTCACAATCATCGGCGGCAGCCTTATCCTCCTCGCGGGCGCTCTCTTTGTAGTAGTTATGAAGAAGAGAAAAGCAAGCAAGTAATTATCTCTTAATCAAATCTGATAATTAAACTTAACCCTCCTCTGAAGCTTCGGAGGAGGGTTTTAGTATTGATTTTATCTTAATATTTTCATCATCTTTCAAAGGAAAATGATATGAAAAAATACATTCCCATTATCGCAATAATTTTAATATTTATTATCGGCGTCGGTGTTTTGGCATATCCCCTTGTCAGCTCGGTTATCAACAACAAGGAGATGCGCGAAAACGCTAAGGTTCAGGTTGAACAAGCCGAAAATATGGACAAGGACAGAATCAACGCTCTGTTCAAGCAAGCCGAGGAATACAACCACAGCCTTGTCAACACGGTTATCCTCACCGACCCGTTTGACGAGGAAGCGTATGAAAAAATCGGCGCGCATTATGAAGAAACCTTCAACGTCACTCCCGACGGCGTTATCGGCTATGTCGATATTCCCAAAATCGACGTGTATCTGCCGATTTTACACGGCACATCTCAGGAAGCTTTGTCAAAGGGCGCGGGTCACCTCGAAAACACGTCCTTCCCCATCGGCGGCAATGGTACACACAGCGTTATCTCAGCTCACTCGGCGTACCCGACCGAAACCTTCTTCGACTACCTGCCCGATTTGAAGGAGGGCGATACGTTTTTTATTCACGTGCTCGACCGCACGCTGAAATATGAGGTTGACCAAATCAAGGTCGTTTTGCCCAACGACACCTCGGACTTATACATTGTTGACGGACAGGATTATGTTACGCTCCTCACCTGCACGCCGTACACAATCAACACCCACCGCCTGCTTGTCCGCGGCAAGCGCGTTGAATACACCCCGGGCGAGGATTCCGAACCGAGCACAATCACCGTGGACAATAACTACATCTATTTCCTCGGCTACAGAATCAGCTACATCACCGCGGCAATCGTAATAATCGTCTTTATTCTGCTGGTTGCGGGCGTCGCGTTCTACATCACCTACTCGCGCAGGCGCAAATCTCACAGGCATACAAGTGCCGCCAAGGACGGTGACAGCGGTGGCTAAACAAAAAAGGGAAAAGAAACGCTTTAAGCTTTGGCAAAAAATCACGCTGACCGTTGCCGCTGTTATGCTTGTTGCCGGAATCGGAATTTTATCGTTCCCGTATATCTCAAACTTCTTCGGTCAGCAAAGGGCGAACGGCTTGATTGAAAACTTCAACAATTCGCTCGCAAACGTTGTTCCCAAGGGCGACAGCTCATCCGCTCCCGGCGGAGTCAGCGCCAAAAGCTTTGAAGAAGCCAAGGCAAAGGGCGAGGTTGACGGTGAAGGCTACGTCATTGACAGCGACGGCAACCGCACCTCGGACTCCCCTGTGATTTTTGAGTACGACCTCGACGCGCTCTACCGCGACAGCGTAAAGTACAACGAAAGTCTGGTTAACCACCAGGGCACGGTGGACACCACCAACTATTCCGCCGCCGCGCTCAAAATGAGCAAATACGGTCTTTCTAACTTTTACTGCTACCTCAGCGCGCCCTCAATCAATATGTATTTGCCCGTTTACCTCGGCGCGAACGACGAGATGATGAGCTGCGGCGCCGCTCACCTTGCCGGCACATCCCTGCCGATTGACCAAAACAACACCAACGCCGCAATCGCCGGACACACAGGCTACATCGGCAGAATTTTCTTTGACAATATCCGCAAGCTCGAAATCGGCGACACCGTCACCGTTCACAATTACTGGGAATCCATTGATTACAAGGTGATTGATTACAAGGTTGTCGCGCCGAACAATTCCAACGATATTTATATCAAGGAAAACCGTCAGCTTCTTACGCTGATTACCTGCATAAAAAGCCAAAAGGAAGGCTTTGACAGATATTTGGTTATCTGCGAGAAGAAATAATAATAATAAAACCCTTTAACACAACAGATGTTAAAGGGTTTTATTTGATAATAGTATTACATATATCAGGCTTTCTTGCTTTTCAGGCTGAACTTGTTTTCCTGACCTCTTAAAAGCTTCTTGAAGTTCGGAATGTGCCTGAGTATTACAAGCATAGCCGCCGCGATTGACATAAGCTCTACCCAAATACTCGAAGGGCCGAGGCACGCCAGCGCAATCGGGCAAAACAGAGCCGCCGAGCATGAAGCTACAGACATATATTTGCCGATAAACAGCACCGCTAAAAACAGAACCATCGCCATCAGCGTCATCCGCCAGTCCACAAACCAAATGGTCGCGAAGCCCGCCATAAACGCCTTTCCGCCCTTAAAGCCGTACCATACCGGAAAGCAGTGACCTATCATACAGAACAAGCCCGAAAACTGGGCGCCGAACTGCCACATACCGAACATAGTCTGCATTGTCAGCGCCGTAAGGAAAACCGGCAAAGCGGTTTTCATAATGTCGATAACCATTACCAGCCACGTCACAATGCCGTTGCCGTAGGTGCGCTTAAAGTTTGTAAAGCCCGGGTTTTTGCTTCCGTATTCTCTTATGTCCTGCTTGTAAACAAGCTGAGAAAGTATAATCGCGCCGTTGATTCCGCCGCAGAGGTAGGACATCACAGCCGATACTAAAAGAACCGCAATCATCATGACTGCATCAACCTTTCAACGTTTTTGCCCCAGGAAAAGATGCCGATTGCGTCGGCGCCGATTGACGCGCCGATGATGGGACCGATGTAGCCGATGTAGGTGTCTGCGTTGGGAAGTTTCTCCTTAATCATCTTCTCAACCTCCTCTGCCTCCTCAAGGCAGTCGGAGTGAGCGATAAAGATTGTCTGATCCTCTACGTTCTCAATCGCGTCAACGCTGAGGTCAACAATCTCCTGCAGAGAATTGAATCTGCCCTTTACCTTCTTGATGGGTACGTTGTTGCCCTCGGTGTCTGATACAAGAATCGGCTTTACTCCGAGCAAATTGCCGAAGAACGCCGATGAACCGGTAACTCTGCCCGATGCCTTTAGAGCGTTGAGGTTATGAACGGTAACAAACTGGTTTACGTTGTTCCTGACAGCCTTTGTCTGCTCAACAACCTCGTCAAACGAAAGACCGTCGTTTCTGAGCTGAGCCGCTTTAATGGCAACCTGACCCTCGCCAAGGCAGGCGTTGAGCGAGTCAATGCTGGCGATTTTCGCGTCGGGATAGTCCTTCAAAAGCTCATCGGCAACTGTCTTGCCTGTATTTACAGAGCCTGAGCATTTGCCGGAGCACGCGATGTAGATAATATCAAAGCCCTCGTCAAGCCACTGCTTAAAGAACTTCTCAAAGGTGTTCGCCGGAACCTGGGTGGTTGTTACGCGGTTGCCTTCGCGGATTGTGTTGTACAAATCCTGAGGGCTGAAATATTCCCAGTCAAGGCTTGCGGGCGTCTCCTTGCCGTCCTGAACGGTGTTCATCCGCAGGTAATCAATATTGTATTTTTCTCTTAAATCCTTTGTAAGATCCGAACACGAATCGGTCACAATTTTTATCGGTCTCATAATGTTAATCTCCTTTATTCAAGAATAATTATATAATCGTAAATCGGCTGTCCGCCGTCTATCATAACAATTTCTGTTCTGCGATACGCTTTTTTTAGCTCGGAATAAACCCTGTCGGCTTCCTCGGAATCAACCTCAAAGCCGCAGATTACAAGCATAATGTCATAACGCTTGGCGTCAAGCTTTTCGGTAAGCCCGATTGCGGTTTCGGCGCGGTTTTCGCTGTCAATGTATATTTTATCGTCGACAAAACCGATAAAATCGTCCTTTTTAACGGCAACGCCGTCCATCTCGGTGTCCCTTACGGCTTGCGATACCATTCCCGTAACAACTCCCGCGATAATTTCCTCCTGCTCGGCAAGAATCGCGTCAATGTCGTTTGATGTGGTGTCGAGCATGGAAATCGCGGCGTAGCCCTCGCCGATTGTCTTGCTGGGAACAATCCTTACGTTGGCGTCCTCATACAGCGCCGCCGCCTGCTTGGCTGTCATAATAATGTTGCCGTTGTTCGGGAAAACAAAGATTGTGTCGGCGTTAACCTCGCGGAATGCCGAGATTAAATCCTCCGCCGAGGGATTCATACTCTGTCCGCCGTCAACAACATAGTCGCAGCCCAGCGATGTAAAAGTTTCTTTAATTCCGTCGCCCGCGGCAACGCTGACAATGCCGTACTGCTTGTGGGGCTTTTTCTTTTTGGGCTCAAACTCCTTCTGCGCGTGGGTTTCGTTGTGCTGCAGCGTCATATTCTCTATCTTCATAGTCAAAAACTCGCCGAACTGCTGAACATAGTTAAACACGTCGCCGGGCTTTTTGGTGTGGACGTGAACCTTTACCACGGTTCCCTCACGGAAAGCAACAACCGAATCGCCCACGCTGTTGAGCCAGTCAATCAGCTTTTCAAGGTCGAACGAATCAATGTCAATCTTCGATTTCTGCAGTCTGAGCAAAAACTCGGTGCAGTAGCCGAACTCCAGCACGCTGTCCTCGGTAAAGGCGTTTAGGTCAATGTTCTTTCTCGCGGCAGCGGGCTGAATACCCTCGTTAACAATTTCGCCGCTGAGCGCCTTTTTCATACCCTCAACAATATAGATGAAGCCCGCTCCGCCGCTGTCGACAACTCCCGCTTCCTTTAGCACAGAAAGCAAATCCGGAGTTCTTTCGAGCGAGCGCTTGAGCTCATACAAAAGGTCATCAAAGTAATCCTCAAAGCTGCTGTTGATTGTAAAGCGGTTGTTGGCGTACCTCACCGCGTCCTTATAAACCGTCAGGATTGTGCCCTCAACCGGAACCGAAACCGCGTTGTAGGCCTCCTTCACGCCGCTTTCCATAGCCTTGCCGAACATAGGCACGTTGACGCTGTCAACTCCGTCAAAGCCCTTGGCGATTCCCGCGAAGATTCTTGACAGAATAACGCCCGAATTACCTCTCGCGCCAAGCAGCATACCGTTTGCGGCTTGTGACGAAACCTTGCCCACAGAGCTTTCCCGGTCGTCTGTAAGCGTCGCGGCGCCGGAGTCGATAGTCATAAACATATTGTCGCCCGTATCGCCGTCGGGAATCGGAAAAACATTAAGGTCGTTTACAATCTTAATATTATCCCTCAGGCTTGCGGCTCCGCTCTTTATCATATCGGCGAATAAAAAGCCGTCCAAAGATTTTGTGCTCATATTACCTTCCTAACTTCATTAAAATGTTCTTAACCCTGAATATTATAGCATAATCATTTAAAATAATCTACATATTTAGACAAAATTTTTTA
Source organism: uncultured Ruminococcus sp. (assembly GCA_905235295.1). GTDB lineage: Bacteria > Bacillota > Clostridia > Oscillospirales > Acutalibacteraceae > Ruminococcoides. Next base: position 31,108 of record CAJOLF010000013.1, read on the forward strand.
TATGCAAATATATCTAAATAAGGCGTTTTGTCAATATTGTTATTAGTATTGACATTTTTTGATATAAAGTATAAAATTTTAACATAAGGAAGTGATGACGTGGGTAAGAAGGCTGACATCAATATATATTCTGATTCCGCAAAGAAAAAGAAAAAAGGCAAGGCTGCCGCAATTATCATCATTATCGCGGTGGTTCTGCTGCTTTTGGCAGCCGCGTGGATATGGTTTTTTAACCGCGACCTGATTTCCGGAATTTTACCTCAGGAAACAACCGCGGCAACTACCGAACAAGTTACCACCGAAGTTTCCGCCACCGAACAAATCACCGAAGCTCCGGTTACCGAGGCTGTAATCACGGTTCCCGACGTGGTCGGGAAAAAATCGAAGGACGCTTACGACGAGCTTAACGGCGCGGGACTGAAATACACCGTCGTGCGCGAGTACAGCGAAGAAGTAAAAGCAGAGTATGTGCTGAGCCAGGAGCCCGAGGCGGGAAATACTGTCAAAAAATCCGACAGGATTGTCCTGCACATTTCAAAGGGCGTTGACCACCCGCCGGAAACCACCGTTCAAAAGGAAACCTCTGCGACAGACCCGACAAAAAGCTCGGATAAAAAAACGGGCGACTCAGGCGGAGATTACATACTCGACGGCTCCGATTCGCGCTACATCAGCAAAAGCGAGGTGTATAAGCTCAGCGAAAACGAGATGACGCTCGCGCTGAACGAAATTTACGCCCGCCACGGCAGAAAATTTAATACCCCCGAGATTCAGGAGTACTTTAATAAGCAGGACTGGTACAACGGCACAATCTCTCCCTCGGATTTTGACGAGGCTTCGCTGACGGGCGTTGAGCGTTCAAACGTAAACACAATCCTTTCCGTAATGACGGAAAAAGGATACCGATAAATAAATCAACCGGCACTGACGCTGTCAATGCCGGTTATACTAATTCCTGATAAAAAACAGACTGCAAAGATTGCCTGTTTTTTATCAGGTATTTTTTATGTTGTCAGTATTTTGCTTATCCGCTCTTTGTCCGGGTTTTCTCCGATTACGATAACAATATCCTGACCGTTTTCAATCTGACTGAGGGTAATGCCGTCGCGCGTAGCGTTCAGCTCAAGCCAGCCGCCGTTTTGACGCGCAAAGCCCTTTACCCTGAATATACTTCCGCAGGATGGAGCTTCAAACAGCTTCTCAACCCTATTTTTTAGCTCGTCCGCGCTGATTTTGAGCTCCATAAAGTACACCGAGCTAAAGCCCGCGTCGTCAGCGGTCATAAGCTTCGTAAATTCGGGCGCGCGGTATCCGCAGGACATTATTTCCTCAAAATCCTCATCGGTAAACAAATCCCAGTCCTTTTTTATAACATCGCCGTCACCGAAGCGCCGGTCAACCCCGAGCTTTTTGAGCGCTGAATTGATTGTTTCTATTGTGCCGTCTATCCTTTTTTCGTCCGCAAGCTGAGTCTTACTGAGCACAAGCCTGCCCGCTACAGAAGCCTGCGACGCGAGCAGATACTCCGAGCTTTCGGAAAGTTCCTGCTCAAGCATAGCGTCCGCAACGGTGATTACGCTGCCGATTTCGTACCACCTGTCGAGCGGCGATTCGCAGAGCGAGTCAAAAAATTCGTCAACGTCAAAAACCCCCGACGGCTCAATCAGCACCCTGTCTCCGCCGTTCATCGCGAGCGCGATAAGCTTCGTCTTAAACCGTCTTTGGTGGCAGTCGCTGTCGCACGCGCCGGCGACCGACTCAATCAGGCAGTTATCTCCCTCAAGCCCGCCGAGGAGCATTGT
>CAJOLF010000014.1 GCA_905235295.1 uncultured Ruminococcus sp.
GCCCGGGTAAAGCAGTTTTCGTCGAACAGAGCCGCCTCGGTCATAGCGTAGGCAAGTCTGCCCGAGCATCCGCGCTCCGCAATCAGCGAGTAAAACTCGCCGTAAACGTTCAAAAAATCCTGCGGCTTTTCATCAAGCGAGCAAAGAAGCCTGTAAAAAGCTCCCGGCACCGACCTTTGCATTATCCCGCGGAAGATTGACAGCGATGATAATTGTAATTTTGTTTTGAGCGCATTATTCATCAAATCATTCCATTCGTAAAACTATTTTACGCTTTTTTGCAAGGATAGTCAAGGGATTTGAGCAAAGTTAAGGGTTTGGCGGTGTTGCGTTGACTGTATCCGCGGATTTTGCTGTTTTTGGCAGGACAACAAAATGGCGACCAACACGGTCGCCACTGTTGTTAAGGCGTACTCCGCTAATCGCGCGGTGTTGCCTTTTTATTTTTATCAGAAGCTGATGTCCTCGGGATTTGTCTCGTCGGAAACAAGCACGGGCTTGTTGCTCTCAAGCGTAACTCCCGCGTATCTCTGCATACCTGTTCCGGCAGGGATAAGCTTACCGATGATAACATTTTCCTTCAAACCTACAAGCGAGTCAACCTTGCCCTTGATAGCGGCGTCGGTAAGAACCCTTGTGGTCTCCTGGAACGAAGCGGCGGACATAAAGCTGTCGGTGGCGAGAGCCGCCTTGGTGATACCCAAAAGCTGCTGGGTGAACTCGGCTTCTCTGAGTCCCTCCTCGCCCGCGGCAATACGCTTTTTAATTTGCTCGTTCTCGTAAAGAACGTCGTTCTTGTCGTAGATTTGACCTGACATAAAGCTTGTATCGCCGGCGTCGTCAACCTTAACCTTGCGCATCATCTGGCGTACAATAACCTCGATGTGCTTGTCGTTGATTTCAACACCCTGCAGGCGGTAGGTTTTCTGAACCTCGGAGATGAGGTAGTTCATTACCGCGTCGGCGCCGAGAATGTCGAGAATGTCGTGGGGGTTAACCGCGCCGTCGGTGATGGTGCTGCCCTTTTTGATATAATCGCCCTCCATAACCTTTACACGGAAGCCGAAGGGGATAAGGTAGCTTCTCTCCTCGCCTGTTTCTTTATTGAAGATAACCGCGTGACGCGCGTTTTTGATTTCCTCAAAGCGAACCTCACCGTCAATCTCGCTGATAATCGCGAGGCTCTTCGGCTTTCTGGCTTCAAACAGCTCTTCAACACGCGGAAGACCCTGTGTAATATCCTCTGCGTTGGCAACGCCGCCGGTGTGGAAGGTTCTCATTGTAAGCTGTGTACCGGGCTCGCCGATAGACTGGGCGGCGATGATGCCGACAGCCTCGCCGACTGTAACGGGCTGGCGGTTAGCGAGGTTGGAGCCGTAGCACTTGCGGCAGGCGCCGTGCTTTGCGCGGCAAGAGAGTACCGAGCGGATTTTTACGCTTGATACGCCCGAATTAACGATAATCTCCGCCTCGTTCTCGCCCATCATAACGTCCTTGGAAACAAGCACGTTGCCGTTTTCGTCGCAGAAATCATCGAGCAGGTAACGGCCGACAAGTCGCTCGCCGAGCGGCTCGATAACCGACTTGGGATCGGATTCGATAGCTCTGATGTCAAAGATTTCGAGTCCCTCTTTAGTACCGCAGTCCTCCTCGCGGATGATAACCTCCTGCGAAACGTCAACCAGACGGCGGGTAAGGTAACCCGAGTCGGCTGTACGCAGCGCGGTATCGGCAAGTCCCTTACGGGCGCCGCGCGACGAGATAAAGTACTCGAGGATGTTAAGACCCTCACGGTAGTTGGCGCGGATAGGAATTTCGATAGTTTTACCCGAGGTATTGGCGATAAGTCCGCGCATACCCGCGAGCTGACGAATCTGGCTGATGCTTCCGCGCGCGCCTGAATCCGCCATCATAAAGATTGGGTTGTATCTGTCAAGGTTGTCCTGGAGCGCTGTGGTAACGTCGTTTGTAGCCTGGTTCCAGATGTTGAGGATAGCCTCGTATCTTTCTTCGTCGGAACGCAAGCCCATCATATACTGGTTGCGGATTTCCTCAACCTTTTCCTCAGCGTCGGCGATAATCTCCTTTTTCTCGGGCGGGATAACCGCGTCGCAAACCGCTACGGTGATAGAGCCCTTGGTTGAGTACTTGTAGCCCTGAGCCTTGATATCGTCAAGGAGCTGGCTTGTTCTGGCGGTGCCGTGCTTTTTGATGCACTTGTCAATAATCTTTTTAAGTCCGCCCTTCTTGACAAGGAAGTCAACTTCAAACTTAAACATATTCTCGGGAATGCTTCTGTCTACAAAGCCGAGATCCTGAGGAATTGGATTATTAAAGATAATTTTACCGATTGTGGTGTCTACCAGCACGCTGCACATTTCGCCGTTTATTTCCATCTCGCGGCGAACCTTAATCTTTGAGTGAAGCTCGATTACGCCCGTCTGGTATGCCATCATAACCTCGTCAACATTGCGGAATACCTTTCCTTCTCCCTTTTCTCCGTCCTTGTCGAGAGTAAGGTAGTAGGAGCCGAGGATCATATCCTGGGTAGGAACCGCGACAGGCTGACCGTCCGAAGGCTTGAGCAGGTTGCCCGCGGCAAGCATAAGGAATCTAGCCTCTGCCTGCGCTTCCGCCGAAAGCGGAACGTGAACAGCCATCTGGTCGCCGTCGAAGTCGGCATTGAACGCTGTACATACAAGCGGGTGGAGCTTGATCGCTCTGCCTTCAACAAGCACAGGCTCAAACGCCTGAATACCCAGGCGGTGAAGTGTTGGCGCGCGGTTAAGCATTACCGGGTGTCCCTTGATTACAACCTCAAGAGCGTCCCATACGTTTTCCTTAGCGCGCTCAACTGCTTTACGCGCCGATTTGATATTCTGCTCAGCCTTTGTTTCCACAAGTCTTTTCATAACAAACGGCTTGAACAGCTCAAGCGCCATCTCCTTGGGGAGACCGCACTGGTACATTTTGAGTTCAGGTCCTACAACGATAACCGAACGTCCGGAGTAGTCAACGCGCTTTCCGAGCAGGTTCTGACGGAAGCGTCCCTGCTTGCCCTTGAGCATATCGGAAAGTGACTTGAGCGCGCGGTTGTTCGGTCCCGTAACGGGACGTCCGCGGCGGCCGTTGTCAATCAGAGCGTCAACGGATTCCTGAAGCATTCTCTTCTCGTTGCGAATGATAATCTCCGGCGCGTTAAGCTCCAGGAGCTTTTTAAGGCGGTTGTTTCTGTTGATAACCCTGCGGTAAAGGTCGTTTAGGTCGGAGGTCGCGAAGCGTCCGCCGTCGAGCTGAACCATAGGACGGATATCCGGAGGAATTACCGGAACAACATCAAGAATCATCCACTCCGGTCTGTTGCCGGAAATGCGGAAGCTCTCCACAACGTCAAGGCGCTTGAGCAGGCGGATTTTCTTCTGTCCCGATGAGACTTCAAGCTCCTCCTTGAGCTCTGCCGACAGCGCGTCAAGGTCAATTTCGGTAAGCAATTCCTTGATTGCCTCCGCTCCCATTCCGGCCTTGAAGTCGTCCTCGTACTTTTCGCGCATATCATTGTACTCGTTTTCGCTGAGGCACTGGAGCTTTGCGAGGTCGCGGCAGTCGCCGGGATCGGTTACAATATATTGCGAGAAATAAAGCACGTTTTCAAGCGCTTTCGGAGAAATATCGAGCATAAGGGCGATTCTTGAGGGAATACCCTTGAAATACCAGATGTGGGATACCGGAGCCGCAAGCTCGATGTGTCCCATACGCTCGCGCCTTACCTTGGCGCGGGTTACCTCTACGCCGCAGCGGTCGCAGATTTTGCCCTTAAAGCGGATTCTTTTGTACTTTCCGCAGTGGCACTCCCAGTCCTTTGTAGGTCCGAAAATGCGCTCGCAGAACAAACCGTCGCGCTCGGGCTTGAGCGTGCGGTAGTTAATGGTTTCGGGCTTGGTAACCTCGCCGTATGACCATTCTCTGATCTGCTCGGGGGAAGCAAGTCCGATTTTTATTGAATCAAAAACATTGTTATCTATCATTTTACTTCCTCCTTATTAAAGTTCGTCCGAACCGTAGTCGTCAAAATCAAACATTTCATCATCGTCGTCCTCTTCGTCGGACAGAGAATCGTCAAACATATTGCCTTCTTCTCCGCCTTCGTCAAGGGTGTAGCCGTCCATAGAGGTCATAACGCTGTCCTCGTCGAACTCTGCGGCTGCGGCGTCCGCGATGTCCTCGTCCTCATCAAACTTCTGCTTGATGTCGATTTCCTCGCCGAGCTGGTCAAGCACTCTTACGTCGAGCGAAAGCGACTGCAGCTCCTTGATAAGAACTCTGAACGACTCGGGAATACCCGGAGCCGGAATGTTCTGTCCCTTTACGATTGCCTCGTAGGTCTTAACTCTGCCCACAACGTCGTCGGACTTGACGGTTAAGATTTCCTGAAGCGTGTAAGCCGCGCCGTAAGCCTCGAGCGCCCAAACCTCCATTTCGCCGAAGCGCTGACCGCCGAACTGAGCCTTGCCGCCCAGCGGCTGCTGGGTAACAAGCGAATACGGACCTGTGCTTCTCGCGTGGATTTTTTCGTCAACGAGGTGATGCAGCTTGAGGTAATACATATATCCGACTGTTACAGGATTGTCAAAGCGTTCGCCGGTTCTGCCGTCGATAAGCCAGGTTTTGCCGTCCTCGCTGTATCCCGCGTCCTTCAAAGCGGCAAAAATGTCCTGCTCGTGAGCGCCGTCAAATACAGGAGTCATAATCTTCCAGCCAAGCGCCTTTGCCGCGTAGCCGAGGTGAACCTCGAGCACCTGACCGATGTTCATACGTGAAGGTACGCCCAAGGGGTTGAGCACGATGTCAAGCGGAGTACCGTCGGGCAGGAAGGGCATATCCTCAACCGGGAGAATACGCGAAACAACACCCTTGTTTCCGTGGCGGCCCGCCATCTTGTCGCCGACGCTGATTTTGCGCTTCAGCGCGAGATAAACTCTTACTACCTTGTTAACGCCCGGCTGCAGCTCGTTGCGGCTGTCGGCGCGCGTAAATACCTTAACGTCAACTACCGTTCCGCACTCGCCGTGGGGAACGCGCAGAGAAGTATCTCTTACCTCTCTTGCCTTTTCGCCGAAGATTGCGCGGAGCAGCCTTTCCTCGGCGGTAAGCTCGGTTTCGCCCTTGGGAGTAACCTTGCCTACCAGAATATCGCCCGCCTTGACCTCGGAACCGATTTGGATAATGCCGTCCTCGTCAAGGAACTTGAGCACATCCTCGCCCACGTTCGGAATATCGCGTGTGATTTCCTCGGGACCAAGCTTTGTGTCGCGGGCTTCGGTGTCATATTCTTCAATATGGATAGATGTATATACATCGTCACGAACAATTTTTTCGTTAATCAGTACGGCGTCCTCGTAGTTGTAGCCTTCCCAGGTCATAAAGCCTATCAGGGCGTTTTTGCCGAGCGCGATTTCGCCGTTGTCGGTAGCGGGACCGTCGGCAAGAACCTCGCCCTTCTTAACGCGCTGACCTCTTTCAACAATAGGTCTTTGGTTAAAGCAGGTGCCCTGGTTTGAGCGCAGGAACTTAACAACCTCAAAGTCCTGAACCCTTCCGCTGTCGTACTGAACGCGGATGCTGCGCGCGTCTACGCTCATAACAACGCCGTCCTCCTCGGCGAGGATACATACTCCCGAGTCGGTGCCTGCCTTGTACTCCATACCTGTTCCTACAATAGGAGCCTCGGAGCGCAAAAGCGGAACTGCCTGGCGCTGCATGTTCGCGCCCATCAGGGCACGGTTTGCGTCGTCGTTTTCAAGGAACGGAATCATCGCGGTTGCGACCGACACAACCATCTTAGGCGAAACGTCCATATAGTCAAAGCTGCTTGCGGGAAGCTCCACGAACTCGTCGCGGTAACGTCCTACGACCCTTGCGTTAACAAATCTGCCGTTTTCGTCAAGCGGTTCGTTAGCCTGAGCGACGTAGTAATTATCCTCAACGTCGGCGGTCATATATACAACCTCGTCGGTAACAACCCCGGTTTCCTTGTCAATCTTGCGGAACGGAGCCTCGACAAAGCCGTACTTGTTAATCTTCGCGAATGACGCGAGGTAAGAGATAAGACCGATGTTAGGACCTTCAGGAGTCTCGATAGGACACATACGGCCGTAGTGCGTGTAGTGTACGTCACGAACCTCAAATCCCGCGCGGTCACGGGAAAGACCTCCGGGACCGAGCGCAGACAGACGGCGCTTGTGGGTAAGCTCGGCAAGCGGGTTTGTCTGATCCATAAACTGTGACAGCGGAGAAGAACCGAAGAACTCCTTGATTGCCGCCGTTACGGGACGGATATTGATAAGCGAGTTGGGAGAAAGCGAGTCCATATCCTGAGACTGGGTTGTCATTCTCTCTCTGACTACTCTTTCAAGTCTTGAAAAACCGATTCTGAACTGGTTTTGGAGCAGCTCACCTACGCAGCGGATTCTTCTGTTGCCGAGGTTATCAATATCGTCCGTGTTGCCGATACCCTTTGCTACGCAGTTGAGGTAGTTGATTGTAGCGAAAATGTCGTCAACCGTGATTTGGTTGGGAACAAGCTCCGCGGCGCGCTCGGTGAGCATTCCCTTGAGCTCGTCCTCGTTTTCGGCGGAATCGAGAATCTCGCAGAGAATGTCAAAGCGAACGTTCTCTTTGATTCCGCACTCGCGCTCGGCGTCAAAGTCAACGTAGCAGCCAATGTCCACCATACCGTTGGAGATTACCTTTACGGGCTCTCCGTCGGGGTTCTTTACGTAAGCCACATTAACTCCGGCGTTTTCGATTTCAAGAGCTTTTTCCTTTGAGATTTTCTCATCTCTGAGCGCCATAACCTCGCCTGTGCGGGGATTGGCGATAGGCTCCGTGATAACCTGCCCTGCGAGGCGGTTCGCGATACCGAGCTTTTTGTTGTATTTATATCTGCCTACCCTTGACATATCGTAGCGGTTTTCGTCAAAGAACAGATTGTTTATGTGAGTCTGGGCGCTGTCAACTGTCGGAGGCTCTGACGGTCTGAGCTTTTTGTAAACCTCAATAAGACCTTCCTCAACGCTGTGCGCCTGATCCTTTTCGATTGTTGCCTTCATGCGCTCGTCATCGCCGAAGAAGTCGAGGATTTCGGCGTCGGTGCCAAGTCCGAGCGCTCTGATAAATGATGTAACGGGAAGCTTTCTGTTCTTGTCAATTCGAACATAGAAAACATCGTTTATATCGGTTTCGTACTCAAGCCACGCTCCGCGGTTCGGGATAACCGTGGTCGAGAAAAGCTTTTTTCCTGTTTTGTCATGGTCCATTTTGTAGTAAACGCCCGGAGAACGAACAAGCTGAGATACAATTACGCGCTCGGCGCCGTTTATTACAAAGGTTCCGCTGGGGGTCATCAGCGGGAAGTCGCCCATAAACACATTGCTTTCTTTAATCTCACCCGTGGATTTGTTAAGCAGACGGGCTGTAACCCTGAGAGCCGCAGAGTATGTGGCGTCTCTTTCCTTACACTCGATTACGCTGTAATTCGGATGCTCCGTGTCGAGGGTATAATCAATAAAATCAAGGACAAGGTTGTCCTGATAGTCGGTAATGCCCGAAACGTCCTTAAACACCTCGGCAAGACCTTCGTTGAGGAACCATTTGTAGGACTCCTTTTGAACCTCAATAAGATTCGGCATATCAATGACTTCTTCAATCTTGCCGAAGCTCATTCTCTCGGTGTTGCCCAGTTTTACGGGTTTGACATTAACCATAGGCGTATCACTCCTTAAAAATTTTCGACTTCATAGGGGGAGCGCGAAGCTCACAAAAAAATCAATAAAAAACATCTTGACATCAAAGGTAATTTGTGATAATATCCCCTTGTTGAAAGACTTTTTTTGAGAAATTTTGCAGACTTTTCGAACAAAACCCCATTTTGGTACATTTTACTATTCTACTCTCCCAAAGGGCGATTGTCAAGGGGTTTTTTAAGGAATTTTAATAATTTTTACACATTTTTAACCGTTAATGCTCCAAAGGAATAATAACCCCTTGGAGCTTACTTTTTTTGCCTTGTAAGCAACACCCGACAGCGTGTATTAATTTAACCGTTCCTGCGAAGGGAAATCACGCTCCCTTGTCAGCCGCTTATTTTGAAAAATACGCCTTCGGCGCCCGCATTGATTGCAAATATCACAACAATGTGTTATACTATTATCAATTAAAATCGGTTATTATACGGAAAAGGATATGACTATGCCTGTTTACAAAATCGCGGATATAAACATTTTAATAAACCCAATCTACTCCTACACCGAGCGCGATCTCGCGCCGTACCTGTGCGGCGAAGGGGATTTTGAGTTTGACGCTTCCGCCGACGCCGAAGCGATTGCCGGTCTGCAACAGCCCGGCGAGCCGTTTTATCCCCAAATTGCCGAGGGCGCAGTTATCAACACCAAAATCTGCCGCAAAATGCTGGAGTGCTACGACGGATTTTTCTTCCACTCGTCAAGCCTGAGCATTGACGGCGAGGGCTACCTTTTTACCGCAAAAAGCGGCACGGGAAAATCGACTCACACCGCGCTTTGGCGAAATCTTTTCGGCAGCAAGGCGGTTATGATTAACGACGACAAGCCGATTGTACGCAAAATCGACGGAAGGTTTTATGTTTTCGGTACGCCGTGGATGGGCAAATCGAAAATCGGCACAAACACTAAGGCTCCCGTCAAGGCGATTTATGTGCTTGAAAGGGGTTCGGAAAACCGCGTCGAGCGCGTAAGCCCGTCAAAGGTATTCAGGGAGCTGCTTGAGGCGACGCTTCTGCCCGCGGAAAAAGAAAATATGGGCAGGCTGCTGCAGCTTTATGACGAGCTGTTTTCATCCGTAATGCTTTTCAGGCTTAGCTGCAGACCCGACGAGGAAGCCGCGAGGCTTGCCTACGCGGCGGCAAACGAAAATAAAAAAGAGGACTGATATTATGATGAATCTGCCGCAGGTTGTATCTGTGGAAAATATGAGACAGAGCGACCGTAGAACAATAGAGCGCAGCGTTACCTCCGCCGAGCTTATGCGCCGCGCCGCAAAGGGAATTTTTGACTCCGTGCAGTTTGTCGGCAGGGTTGCGATTGTCTGCGGCTCCGGCAACAACGGCGGCGACGGCTACGCGCTGGCGTGCATACTGCTCGAAAACGGAATCACCCCGACGATTTTCAGGGTGAGCGAAAAATTCTCGAAGGACGGTCTTTATTACTATCAGACCGCAAAGAGCATGGGCTGTGAGGAGAGCAGCCTGAACGTGCCCTCTCCCCTGCTCGGCTTCGACATTGTGGTTGACTGTATTTTGGGAACGGGATTTTCGGGAGCGCTGAACGGCGAGGTAAAACGCGCGGTTGAGGAAATCAACTCCTGCTCCGCCTACGTCATCAGCGCTGACATCAACAGCGGTCTGAACGGCGACACGGGCGTTGCCGGGGAAGCCGTAAAATCCGACCTTACCGTGTCAATCGGCTCTTACAAAACCGGAATGTTTTTAAATGACGCGCCGTATTATATTGATAAGCTTATAAACGTCGACATAGGCATTGAGATTATCAATCCCGAATACAATTTTATGGACAACGAGCGCCTCGGTATGTTTGAGGGCTACGGCTCTTTGGTTATGACCGCCGCCGAGTTTTACGAAAAGACAGGCTACGCTCCCGGCGAGTGCAATATCGCGGACGTAATTTCCGAGATGAGCGAAAACGACCGCAGGACAATAGTGGTAAAAACCGAACATTCCGCAGTAATCAGCGACATCAAATACACCTACTTCTGCGCCGACTACGCCGATTAGCGCCGACGGACGCTTTGCGCTCCTGTTAAAGTGAAAAAATTTTCAACGCGATTTTTTGAAAAAGGACTGGTTATATGGGCTTTATAAGCAGATTTATGGAATTTATGAACGGCAGGTACGGCTTTGACACGCTCAACAAATTTTTGCTGATTTTTGCCGCTGTGCTGTCCGTTGCTTCAATCTTTGTTTTTTACATTCCCGCAAGGCTTATTATGACTTTGATTGAGCTTGCGCTGCTGGGTTGGTTCGTGTTCAGGTTTTTGTCAAGGAACATTCCGGGCAGAAGCCGCGAGAACCGTAATTTTGAGAAGGTTTTTAACCCAATTAAAAATTGGTTTTCGCTGACCTTCAAAAAAATCAGGGACAGAAAGGACTACCGCTACATCAAGTGTCCTTCCTGCAAGGCGACGCTGAGAGTCAAAAATCAAAAAGGCACGCACACCGTGCGCTGTCCAAAGTGCTCGAACGAATTTAAAAAGAAAATTTAAGGCGGCGCCGCATAATTGCCAAAAAGTCACTTCGCAACAATTTCCGGTTTTGCTTGACTTTTGACTATTATATGATATACTTTAATGTGTTTAGGAAAGCTCAGGCTTTCGGAAAGGAGGCCCATTATGGACGAAAAAGAAATTTTTGAAGAAACTGAAACCGAGGGCACACTGATTTCTCTTGTTGACGAGGAAGGCAACGAGGTTGAATTTGAATTTCTCGACGTAGTGGAGCACGAAGGTGAAGAATACATAGTTCTTATCGAAAACGATGAGGACGCCGACGAGGTCGTTATACTCAAGATTAACCCTATTGACGACGAAACCGAGGAGTATGTGAGCATTGAGGATGATCAGCTGCTCGAAACGCTGTTTGAAAAGTTCAAGAGTAAATACGAGGGCGACATCAATTTTGCGTAAAAAAAGTGCCGGTGGGCACTCTCGCCCGCCTTTGGAAAGTTTGAACTCGCAGCAACGTTTCTTTAACGGCGGGATCAAAATGCAGGAATTTCCTATACAGTAAAAAACCGAGCACGGCGCACGCCGTGCTTTTTTTCGGCAAAAAATTTTAAATGTAAACACTTGGCTTCAAACAAATCTTGAAATAGACTGCAAAATATGATATAATATTTCTAATAGTATGTACTACTATATATTAAAGAGATTGGGGAATCGGAATATGGAGAAAAAGACCGTTGACTTATCCCTGCTCGACGGCGTTCTTGAACAGTACGCCTCGGTAAAGGGAAGTCTGATTACCATTTTGCAAAACACACAGGATATCTACGGTTACCTCCCTAAGGAGGCGATCGAGCTTATCTCGGAAAAAACCGGTATCGCGACCTCCGAGATTATGGGCGTGGGTACCTTTTACACACAGTTCAGGTTTGAGCCTGTCGGCAAATACCTGATTATGCTCTGCCAGGGCACCGCGTGCCACGTCAACTCATCCGAGCTGATTTTGCAGACAATCAAGGACGAGCTCGGCATTGACGACGGACAGACCACAAGCGACGGTTTGTTCTCGCTCAAATGCGTGGCGTGCCTCGGCTGCTGCTCGCTTTCTCCCGTTATGATGATTAACGAGGACACCTACGGCAGCCTTACGCCTGACAAAACAAAGAAAATTCTTAAAGAATTAAGGGAGGCGGCACAGTGAGAATAGTAATCGGTCAAGGCTCCTGCGGTATTGCCGCCGGCGCCGAAAAAGTAAGAAAAGCGCTTTTGAACACAAGCATCAACGCCGATGACATCTCTATCACGGGATGTATCGGTATGTGTTACCTCGAGCCGATTGTTGACATCTATGACGACGACAACAATCTGACAAGGCTCGTAAAGGTCAGCGAAAACGACGCGGAAAGCATCGCCGAATTTATTAAAAGCGGCGACAAATCCGCAGTTGAACAACTGATTGTCAGCGATGAGGACAGCGAGTTTCTCTCAAAGCAGACAAGAATTGCGCTTCGCAACTGCGGAATTATCAATCCCGACGAAATTGACGCCTACATAAACGCGGGCGGCTACACAGCGCTCAAAAAAGCACTGTGCGAGCTTACTCCCGAGGGCGTTATCGACATAATCAAGACCTCCGGCCTTGCCGGCAGAGGCGGCGCAGGCTTCCCAACATGGTTCAAATGGAACGCCGCGCGTCAGAGCGAGGGCGATGAAAAGTACCTGATATGCAACGCCGACGAGGGCGACCCCGGCGCGTTTATGGACAGAGCGGTAATCGAGTCAGATCCGCACAACCTGATTGAGGGTATGCTGATCGGCGCTTACGCAATCGGCGCAAAGCACGCCGTCGTTTATGTCCGCGCCGAGTATCCGCTCGCTATCAAAAGACTTAAAAACGCAATCGCTCAGGCTACAGAAAAGGGAATTATCGGAAACAACATCTTCGGCACCGACTTCTCCTGCGACTTTACAATCAAGGCGGGCGCGGGCGCGTTCGTATGCGGCGAGGAAACCGCCCTTATCGAAAGCCTTGAGGGACACAGGGGTATGCCCAGGCTCAAGCCTCCGTTCCCCGCTCAGTCGGGCTTTTGGAGAAAGCCCTCAAACATCAACAACGTAGAAACCTTCGCCAACGTCGGCTGGATTATCAACAACGGCGGCGAGGCGTTCGCGGCAATGGGCACCGAGGGCTCAAAGGGAACCAAGGTGTTCGCCGTTACGGGCAAGGTTAAGCGCTCGGGACTTGTTGAAATCCCCATGGGCAAGACCCTGCGTGACGTTATCTTTGACATAGGCGGCGGAATGAAAACCGACAAGCCCTTCAAGGCTGTTCAGATGGGCGGACCTTCGGGCGGATGTATTCCCGCCGATTTGATTGACACCGTTATCGACTACAAGGCTCTCGGCGCGACAGGCGCGATTATGGGCTCGGGCGGTATGGTTGTTATGGACGAAAGCACTTGTATGGTTGGTATGGCTAAGTTCTTCCTTGACTTCACCGCCAAGGAAAGCTGCGGAAAGTGCGTCCACTGCCGCATCGGCACCAAGCGTATGCTCGAAATGCTCGACCGAATCACCAAGGGTGAGGGCAAAGAAGGAGATATCGAGCTGCTCGAAGAGCTTTGCTACTCAATCAAGGACGGCGCGCTCTGCGGTCTGGGTCAAACCGCTCCCAACCCCGTGCTCACCACAATCAAGTACTTCAGGAACGAGTACGAGGCTCACATCAAGGACAAGAAGTGTCCCGCGGGCGAATGCAGCGACCTTATCGAGTACAAAATCATCGCGGACAAGTGCAAGGGCTGTACGCTCTGCGCAAGGAACTGTCCCGTTAACGCTATTTCGGGAACTGTCAAGAATCCCCATGTAATCAACACCGAAAAATGCATCAAGTGCGGCAAGTGCTATACTTCCTGCAAATTCGGCGCTATTGTAAAAGAGTAAGGAGGGGCGGCTAATGATTAATTTAACAATTAACGGCAAAGCTGTTCAGGCGCCCGACGGCTCAACAATTTTAGAGGCGGCGCGCCTTAACAATATTTATATTCCCACACTCTGCTACGACAAAGCGGTCGAGGTTTACGGAGCCTGCGGACTTTGTGTTGTCGAGGCAGAGGGTATTCCCAAGCTTCTTCGCTCATGCTCGGCAAAGGCAACCGAGGGTATGGTGGTAAACACCGAGAGCGAAAGAGTTGTTCAGTCAAGAAAGGTTGCCATGGAGCTTCTTATGTCCGCGCACGACGGTGACTGCGTAGCTCCCTGTCAGCTAAACTGCCCTGCGAGAACCGATTGCCAGGGCTATGTCGGACTTATCGCCAACGGCGAATATGATTCGGCACTCAAGCTAATCAAAAGCAAAATTCCGCTTCCGGCTTCAATCGGCAGAGTTTGTCCGCACCCCTGCGAAAAGGCGTGCCGAAGAAAGAACGTTGAGGAGCCTATCAACATCGCTCAGCTCAAGGCTTTCGCCGCCGATATGGATTTGAAATCCGACAGCTACGTTCCCGAGGTTATGGCTTCAACAGGCAAAAAGGTTGCCGTTATCGGCGGAGGTCCCGCAGGACTTACTGCCGCATACTACCTGACAATTATGGGACACAGCGTTACCGTTTACGATATGATGGAAAAAATGGGCGGTATGCTCCGCTACGGTATTCCTCAGTACAGGCTTCCCAAGGAGGTTCTTGACAAGGAAATCGCCATCATCGAGAAAACCGGAGTTAAGCTTGTTAACAACGTAAAGCTCGGCAAGGACTTTACAATTAAATCGCTCAGGGAAGAAAACGACGCGGTAATCGTTGCCGTAGGCGCGTGGAAGTCAAGCTCAATGCGCACACCCGGCGAGGAGCTTGAGGGCGTGTACGGAGGTATCGACTTCCTCAGAGGCGTAATTAAGGGCAACGCTCCCGAAATCGGCGAGAAGGTTGCAATCTGCGGCGGCGGCAACACCGCTATGGACGCCTGCAGAACCGCAGTAAGGCTCGGTGCAAAAGAGGTTTATGTCGTTTACAGAAGAACCCGCAACGAAATGCCCGCCGACAAGCTTGAAATTGACGAGGCTGAGGAAGAGGGCGTAACCTACAAGTTCCTCACCAATCCGCTCTCCTTCAACGGCGAGAACGGCAAGGTTAAATCAATCACCCTGCAGGTTATGGAGCTCGGCGAGCCCGACGCCTCGGGTAGGCGCAGACCTGTTCCCGTTGAGGGCAAAACCGAGGAAATTGCGGTTGACAGCGTAATTTTGGCTATCGGTCAAAAGCTTGTTGCCGAGGACGTTTCCGAGCTTTCGCTCAACGAGCGCGGAAATATCGCCGCCGATCCCGACTTCTTCACAACAGATATTGACGGCGTTTTCGCTATCGGCGACGCCACAAACAGAGGCGCTTCCATCGCGATCGAGGCAATCGGCGAGGCTGACCGCTGCGCGAAGGCTGTTGACGCTTTCCTGAACGGTCAGAGCATCGACACTCGCGTGCCCTACATCAGCAAGCGCGACGAGAGCACAATTGACTATTCCGACAGAGAAAAGCAGAGCAGGATTTCTCCCAAGGTTCTCCCCGCTGACGTAAGGAACAAGAACTTTGACGAGGTTTCGCTCGGCTTTACCGAGGAAGAGGCTCAGTCTGAGGCTCAGCGCTGCCTTGAGTGCGGCTGCCGCGAATACTACAAGTGCAAGCTGCTCTCGGTTGCTCAGCTTTACGACATCAATCCCGACCGCTTTAAGGGAGAAATGCCTCAGAAATATACCCGCGACGAAAATGCGTTTATCGAGAGAAACACATCAAAATGTATCCTCTGCGGACTTTGCGTTCGTTCCTGCCGCGAGGTTATGAATCTTTCTTCAATCGGTCTGCTCGGCAGGGGCTTCAAGACCGACGTTTCTCCGGCGTTCTCGCTGCCGCTTGATCAGACAAACTGCACCAACTGCGGACTTTGCGTTCAGCTCTGCCCCACAGGCTCGCTGACAGAAAAATCCGCCCTCAAAAAGCAGGTTCCGCTTAACGAGGAGTACACCGAGGAGTTTGTTGACATCAACGGCAAGCAGGCAAGCGTACTTGTTTCAAGATACGACGGCAAGGTGCTCAGGGTTATCCCCAACGACGATGTTTCCCGCAGCTGCGCGCTCAGCAGGGAAGAGCTTGCCGCGAAGCTTGAAAAATAATTTATTTTCAAAACAATTTTCCGCCGCGCGAAAATTTTGCGCGGCGGTTTTTTTAATTATCTGTGAGTATTTACTGTGACAAAAGCGGATAATTATATTATGCAGCAAATTATACTATTTTAATTAAAATGCTCTAAAATAGATGTTAAAAGATTTTATTTTATAATAGTATTAAAACAAGGAGGCTTTTTGTATGGCTAACAACAACAGAAAGGTAGTGTTAATCGGCACGGGAATGGTTGGAATGAGCTTTGCTTACGCGGCTCTTAACCAAAGCGTCTGCGACGAGCTTGTGCTGATTGACTTAAACGAAGTACGGGCAAAGGGCGAGGCTATGGATTTAAACCACGGACTGGCTTTTTCCAATTCAAGTATGAAGATTTATTTCGGCAGCTACAACGACTGCTCAAACGCCGACATCGCGGTAATCTGCGCCGGAGTTAACCAACAGCCCGGCGAAAGCCGCCTTGAGCTTTTGCAGCGAAACACCAAGGTGTTTTCCTCAATCGTTCCGCGCGTGGTATCGAGCGGGTTTGACGGAATTTTCCTTGTGGCTACCAACCCCGTTGACATTATGACAAGGGTAACGTATGAGCTTTCGGGCTTCAACGCCGCCAAGGTTATCGGCACAGGCACTACGCTTGACACGGCAAGGCTCCGCTACCTGCTCGGCAAATACTTTGAGGTTGACCCGCGCCACATGCACGCCTATGTTATCGGCGAGCACGGCGACAGCGAGATTGTTCCGTGGAGCCAGGCAGTAATGGCGGTTAAGCCAGTTACGGATTTGATTAAGCAACACCCCGATTTGTACAGTATGGACGACCTTGACAGAATCAGCGAAAACGTCCGCACCGCGGCTTATGAGATAATCAAGGCGAAGGGCTCGACCTACTACGGAATCGGCATGGCGGTCTGCCGGATTGTCCGCGCGATTTTTAACAACGAAAATTCCGTGTTCACGGTTTCCGTAAGGCTCCGCGGAGAGTACGGACTGCGAAACGACGTTTTCATCGGCAATCCCTGTATCCTCAACAGCGGCGGCGCGAACCGGATTTTGGAGCTCAACCTCACCGAGGACGAGCTTGAAAAGTTCAAAGACTCATACAAAATCCTCGACGAGAATTTTCACTCGATTGAATTTTAGCAGAGTTTAGCGTAATAAATTAGGCAATACCGCAAGCTTAGATAATGCGGTATTGCCTTTAATTTTTAAAATTTTTTACTATTTATTATTGTGGATATAATACAAGACGCTTGAATCTGTATCAAATAAATAAACGTTGTAGTTATCGTATTTTTCATAAACGATATTACCGTCGGAAACACCCTCTTTTGTTTTAATAAAAACAAAATCACCGCTTGTCAAACATTTGGTATCAAAGTCATATTCATCGGCTCTGTCACAATCCACCATACACTGCTTAAAATCATCAAAATACCCTTTTATTACGGCAATATCCGGTTCTGTAACCTTATGGTAATTCGGATTGTTTTCAAAGGCGGCTGCGTTTTTGTAGAAATACTTGCAATAATCTGTGTAGTCCTGAAATCCGTCTTTATCAAAGTGTTCTTCCTTGCCGGTATATCCGTTTGGAATATTAGAATCTATCATACATCCGGACAGACAAAAAGCCAAAAAACTGAATAAGAAAAATGCTGTCACTATACGTTTCATAGTTTTCTCCGATAATTAATTACTTATCCTCTTGTTCTGCCGCGCGGTATTCCAGCAAATCTCCCGGCTGACAGTCGAGAGCCTCGCATAGCTTTTGCAGAGTGCTGACCTTGACAGCCTTTGCCTTGCCGTTTTTCAAAATCGAGATATTCGCCATCGTAATTCCTACACGCTGAGAAAGCTCGGTCACGCTCATTTTGCGTTTGGCAAGCATTACGTCGATATTAAAAATTATTTCTCCCATTTGTTCCTCCGATACGCGCGTCACTACACCAAATTTGGGTGGTGAGCTTTTGCGCGTTCTTTTTTATTTCTCCATCCGTACTCCCATTTAAAACTCGCGTAATCAGGATATTTTTCGGCAAATTCCTTTTCGTTATACGCAAGCAACCAATTAGCTTTCGCGTCAGCTAATAGATTATATTTCTCAGGCGGATAATTCAAATAATCAAACACATAAAACTTATCTTTTGCGGCAATAAACAGCTTTCCGCCGTGATAATAATACAGCTCTATCCAATCATTGAGAGCGGCGGCAAAGTATTTTGTGTTATCACGACTGACAGCAATTTTCAGGCTGTCGATTTCATAATCCTCTTTCCCCTCAATACGGTTAGAGATTGTCATTTCGGCTTTATCAGCAAAGGTGTATACCGTGGTTTTTCTGTCGCCACCTACAACCACTTCATTGTTTCTGTCAACGCCGGATAAAAAAGCAACCGTTTCATTCCATGCGTAAGACACCATACCGCTTCGAAAGAAAGCTACTGACAACGTTATAATGCTCAGAGTGGCAAGGGCTGTTAATGAGAAAATAATTACTCTCTTTTTCATATAGTCAAATCACTTTCTTCCTGCAAGACTGCCGCCTTTCGAGACAAATAGGAAAGAATTGCCGAAGCGGCGGAGATTGACGCGCCGATAAACACCAGCACAAAGCTCACGATATAAACAGCCGGGTGGTTCATATTAAGCAGGAACAGCACGGTATTTCCTATGAAAAAATAGACCGTTGTAATTAATGAGATTACCGAAATCCATTTAAATCGTTTGCCGTTTTCACGCGAAAAAGCCCTGTCGCGGTTAATAGAATCAGCTATCTTCCACGCAAAGCCCAATACAAGATAATCGGGAATTACCATAAGCTCCATAAAAATCAACCACGGAAGGTAACAGTATTGCAATTCAGGCGCGCCTACTAAAAGCTCCCTGCCGCCGAATGGCACGGCAATTCCGTAAAACGCAATACCGAGTATTGCAAACAATATAATGATAATCTTAGCCAAAAGCGAAAGAGTTTTTTGTGACATAAACAAGCCTCCTTTGACTAAAGTATATATCAATTATTTCTATTTGTCAATAATTATTTATCGCATTACGATAAGTATTATAAATACGTGCAATGTAATTCTCATTTTAAGGGAATGTCACAAATTTAAGCAAATTATTCCTTTGCGGTTGTAGGGGTTGGTCTTGACCGACCCGCGGATTGAGTGCTGAACGTATAGCTTATTTTTGCGGTATGGTCAAGACCGTACCCTACAATTAAACATTAAACTCTAAACTCTAAAAAAATACACACCCCGATTTAATTTTATTCGAGGTGTGTTTGTTATTTCATTAATAATTCCGCAACCGGACTGTTTTCGGGCGGCGTTCCGCCGCCTGAAACCCAGCCGGTTTTAAATGCCGCACGTATCAAATCAGTCATCGTTTTTTCTGCTTCAATATACTCCTTGCTGACGATAAAGGATTTATATATGTTATCAAATCTTTCTCTTTCTTCTGTTATAGGCTTTGATTTCTTTAGGCTATTGATTATTTGTTCATAATCGTAAAACAGCCGTAAGCGTTTTACCAATTCAGCTTTTCCTTTTTCAGTAATTTTATTCTCTATACCGTGTGGATTATTGCTGTCTTTTTCAATGAGCTCTTCACTTCTGAGCCGCATCATAATAACTCCCAAATACTGAATATCAACACACACAGCACCATTTGAAAGCTTTAATATACGCTCTTGTATATTATAAACATCTGAATTTTGCTTTTCTAAAATTAATAAAACAATCATTCCGTCAAGAAATTCATTTCTGTTGCGCTCCATAATACACCTCAAAATAAAAAATGCGTGTCTCACAATGAGCCACGCACGAAAAACACACAGCTCATTTTGTTGCGACACAAATCTTTAGTCATTTTTGAGAATGGTAAAGTAGAGCCTGTATTTTATCATTATAAGTAAAAAATGCGTGTCTCACAAATGAGCCACGCATGAAAAACGCACGACTCAATTTGTTGCAACACAAACTAAACATCCATTCAAGTACGCTTATTAGAGCGCGCATTTTTACCATGTAAAATGCGCACTTGATAGGATATTATTATTCAGTTTGTGTTGCAAATTTATTTTAACATATTTTTTTGAAAAGCGCAACAGATATTTATATATTTTAAATCTTCAAAACGTGGCGTTAGAGGAAACGCCGCCCCCTCCGACCAATTCGCAAGCGAATTGTCCACCTTCCCCGTAACAAGTGACGGTGGAGACTTTAAACTTAAAACAAACGTTTCCGATTAAATAACTCTAAACTCTAAAAAAGGCTTTATACGCAAAAAACAAGGCTGTCCCGCATAAGCAAGACAGCCTTGAAATTTGTGCTTAAAATTAGTCGTTAATAGCGATAACTGCGCCTGAACCTACTGTTCTGCCGCCCTCACGGATAGCAAAACGGAGACCAACTTCGATAGCGATAGGAGTGATAAGCTCAACATCCATCTCTACGTTATCGCCGGGCATGCACATCTCTACGCCGTCGGGCAGTGAGATTGTGCCTGTAACGTCAGTTGTTCTGAAATAGAACTGGGGACGATAGTTGTTAAAGAAAGGTGTATGACGGCCACCCTCGTCCTTTGTCAGTACATAAACCTGACCGCGGAACTTTGTGTGGGGGTGAATTGTGCCGGGCTTTGCAAGAACCTGACCTCTCTGGATCTCTGTTCTCTGAACACCACGGAGAAGAACACCTACGTTGTCGCCTGCCTCAGCATAGTCAAGGGTCTTTCTGAACATCTCAAGACCTGTAACAACAACTTTTCTCTTCTCGTCGGTAAGACCAACGATCTCAACTTCCTCAGAAGTCTTAATCTGACCTCTCTCTACTCTACCTGTAGCAACTGTACCACGACCTGTGATTGTGAATACGTCCTCAACAGGCATAAGGAAGGGAAGGTCAGCCTTACGGTCGGGAGTAGGAATGAACTCGTCAACAGCGTCCATAAGCTCGTGGATGCAAGCGTACTCGGGAGCAGCGGGATCCTTGGAATCGCTCATAAGGGCAACATAAGCTGAACCCTTGATGATGGGTGTGTCGTCGCCGGGGAACTCGTACTCGTTGAGGAGGTCACGGATCTCCATCTCAACAAGCTCAAGGAGCTCTTCGTCGTCAACCTGGTCGGTCTTGTTCATAAATACAACAATGTAGGGTACGCCTACCTGACGAGAAAGAAGAATGTGCTCTCTTGTCTGGGGCATAGGACCGTCAGCAGCTGATACTACGAGGATAGCGCCGTCCATCTGAGCAGCACCTGTGATCATGTTCTTAACGTAGTCGGCATGGCCGGGGCAGTCAACGTGAGCATAGTGACGCTTGTCTGTCTCGTACTCAACGTGAGCTGTGTTGATTGTGATACCACGCTCTCTCTCTTCGGGAGCCTTATCGATGTTTGCGTAATCAACGAAGTCAGCGTCTCCCTCGAGGTTAAGAACCTTTGTGATAGCAGCTGTGAGTGTTGTTTTACCGTGGTCAACGTGGCCGATTGTACCAATGTTAACGTGTGGCTTATTTCTTTCAAATTTTTCTCTTGCCATTGGAAATTTCCTCCTTAGTTTTGTAAATTAAAAATTTACAATAGATTTAATCATATTGTATCAATATTTTTCAAAAAAATCAATAGTTTTTTTGATAATAAGTGCATTATTGGAGCTTAAAACCAAATCAATCCTTCTTGGCTCTGTCGCTCATAATCTTTTCGGCGATGTTTCTGGGTACCTCGGCATAGGTGTCGGGCTCCATAACATACTGACCGCGTCCCTGAGTTTTGGAACGCATATCCGTCGCGTAACCGAACATTTCGGACAGCGGAACCTGCGCTGTAACGCGCTGAACGCCGTTGTCTGCCTCCATGCTCTGAATCATACCGCGGCGGGAGTTGAGGTCGCCGATTACATCGCCGAGGTACTCCTCGGGAGTGATTACGGAAACCTTCATAATCGGTTCGAGCAGTACGGGATCCGCTTTCTTCATCGCGCTCTTGAACGCCATTGAACCGGCAATCTTAAACGCCATTTCAGAGGAGTCAACCTCGTGGTAAGAACCGTCGTAAAGCTCAACCTTGACGTCAACTACGTTGTAGCCCGCTACAACACCGCTGAGCATAGCGCCCTGGATACCCTGGTCAACCGCCGGGATATATTCCTTGGGAATAGCGCCGCCGACAATGTTATTTACGAACTCGTAGCCGTGACCCTTGTTGGGGAACACGTTGATTTTAACGTGACCGTACTGACCTTTACCGCCTGACTGACGGGCGTACTTCTCGTCAACCGAAGCTTCCTTGCGGATAGTCTCCTTGTAAGCAACCTGGGGAGCGCCGATGTTGGCCTCTACCTTGAACTCACGAAGCAGACGGTCAACGATAATCTCAAGGTGAAGCTCACCCATACCTGCGATAATAGTTTGTCCGGTTTCTTCGTCCGTATAGGCTCTGAAGGTGGGGTCTTCCTCGGCAAGCTTTGCCAGAGCAATGCCCATCTTCTCCTGTCCTGCCTTAGTTTTGGGCTCGATAGCAACACGGATTACAGGCTCGGGGAATTCCATTGACTCAAGGATAACAGGGTGCTTCTCGTCGCAGAGGGTGTCACCTGTTGTAGTGTTCTTGAGACCTACGGCAGCCGCGATATCTCCGGCGTAGCAGCAGTCAATATCCTTTCTGTCGTTGGCGTGCATTTGCAGGATTCTGCCCATGCGCTCGTTGTTGTCCTTAACCGAGTTGTAAACGGTTGAACCCGCCTTTACAACGCCCGAATATACGCGGAAGAAGCAGAGCTTGCCGACATAGGGGTCGGTCGCAATCTTGAACGCCAAAGCCGAAAACGGCTCTGTGTCCGACGCGGGTCTTTCTGTCTCCTCGCCGGTTTCGGGGTTTGTGCCCTTAATAGCGGGAATATCTGTAGGCGCGGGCATATAGTCGATAACGGCGTCGAGCATCATCTGAACGCCCTTGTTGCGGTAAGAAGAACCGCAGGTTACGGGAACCATTGTGTTATCGATCGTAGCCCTTCTGATTACCTTTTTGATTTCGTCAATCGAAATCTCCTCGCCGCCGAAGTACTTTTCCATAAGCTCCTCGTCAAGCTCCGCAACGGATTCGATGAGCTTCTCGTGGTACTCCTCGGCAATTTCCTTCATGTGCTCGGGGATTTCCTCCTCCGAATAATCTGTGCCGTCCTCGTTGTGATAAATCTCGGCCTTCATTGTTACAAGGTCAATGATGCCGGTAAAATCGCTCTCAGCGCCGATGGGCAGCTGGATAGGAACGGCATTACACTTGAGTCTGTCCTTCATCATCTGAACAACATGGTAGAAATCAGCGCCCATGATGTCCATTTTATTAACGTAAACCATTCTGGGGACACCGTAGTTGTCGGCCTGACGCCATACGGTTTCCGACTGGGGCTCAACGCCGCCCTTAGCGCAAAGCACGGTTACGGAACCGTCAAGTACGCGCAGCGAACGCTCAACCTCAACTGTAAAGTCAACGTGGCCCGGGGTATCGATGATATTGATTCTGTGAGAATCGTACTGACCCTTGCTTCCTTTCCAAAAGGCTGTTGTGGCGGCGGAGGTGATTGTGATACCACGCTCCTTCTCCTGATCCATCCAGTCCATTGTGGAAGCACCGTCGTGTGTTTCGCCGATCTTGTGGTTTACGCCGGTATAATACAGGATACGCTCTGTAGTTGTAGTCTTACCGGCATCAATATGAGCCATAATGCCGATATTTCTTGTCTGTTCAAGTGACACCTGTCTTGGCATAAAATCCTCCTAATAAAATTACCTTGGTAAAGCTTATTACCATCTGTAATGAGCGAAAGCCTTGTTGGCCTCTGCCATTTTGTGGGTATCCTCGCGTTTTTTGAACGCGCCGCCTGTGCTGTTTACGGCGTCAAGGATCTCGCCTGCAAGTCTTTCCTTCATTGTTTTCTCACTGCGGGCTCTTGAGTAGGTTGAAATCCAACGAAGACCCAGAGTCTGGCGTCTTTCAGGTCTAACCTCCATAGGAACCTGGTAAGTGGCGCCGCCGACACGGCGGGCCTTAACCTCGAGAACAGGCATTACATTCTCCATTGCCTGCTCAAAAACCTCGAGGGGATCGTTACCTGTCTTATCTGCGATGATTTCAAACGCACCGTAAACAATCTTCTGAGCAACGCCCTTTTTGCCGTCGTACATAATGTTGTTGATAAGACGTGTTACAAGTTTTGAATTATAAAGCGGATCGGGTAATACGTCACGCTTCGCAATAGAACCTCTTCTTGGCACTTTGCTTCCCTCCTTCACAATAATTGAGATATCATAGGTACTCGAAAGCGACAAACTCCCGTATGCCAACAAGAAGCCGTACATATATAGTAAAGCTTCTGCCGCATAGCAGAACTTAATTTATTAAGTCAAGAGAGTTTTGTCAATTCCTTATTTCTTCTTCGGACGCTTAGCGCCGTACTTTGAACGGCTCTGCATACGTCCGCTTACGCCCTGCGCGTCAAGCGTACCGCGTACAATGTGATAACGAACACCGGGCAAATCCTTAACACGGCCGCCGCGAATCAAAACAACGCTGTGCTCCTGAAGGTTGTGTCCGACGCCGGGGATATAGGAACTGACTTCAATACCGTTAGAAAGTCTTACTCTGGCAATCTTTCTGAGCGCCGAGTTAGGCTTTTTGGGGGTAGCGGTC
>CAJOLF010000015.1 GCA_905235295.1 uncultured Ruminococcus sp.
GGAAGCTATACCATTTTTTCAACAATTATCATACTTATCCACAAAAAATTAAAGAGGCTGCGAGGAACGAAGTTTAAAACTTCATTTCTTCACAGCCCCAGAAATTTTTGATTATTCCTTACCCTTTTGGGTTCGGTCGAATTATACTAAACTGTTCTTTGGACTCATCTCCGAAAAATTAATTTATCTAAAGAAAACTATGGTACTTCGAACCGTTCTCTGTTCGTTAATAAAACGAACAAAACTTAACTGTACATAGGACTGACTCCTGACTGTAGAATGTATATAGATAAATGAAAATTATCTTCTCATTGGACTGTACCTTTAATAATCAGTATAATTATATTCGTAAAATATTAAATTGTAAAAATTCTAACCCACCCAATCACAAAAGACTGAAACTTAAACTTTTTAACCAAGGCGACAGGCTTTTGATATATAAATTATGAAAGCAACTTTTTAACGAAAAGCAAGCCTATCACTGACAAAACACGTATGACGCAAAATCAAAATATGTTTAATAAACATTAAAAATAATCATCTGTTCCGACTTGGTCAAAGAAACTTAAATCCCGCCCAAAGCATTGGGCATTAA
Organism: uncultured Ruminococcus sp.; assembly: GCA_905235295.1. Classification (GTDB taxonomy): domain Bacteria; phylum Bacillota; class Clostridia; order Oscillospirales; family Acutalibacteraceae; genus Ruminococcoides. The sequence goes on from CAJOLF010000015.1 coordinate 596, forward strand.
CAGTTGGGCGGTAAGCTCCGGATAAAATCTTTAATGTGATTGATAAAAGGAACCTTAACTTTCATATCTAAGACCTCCTTCTTTTTATCTTGGTTATATTATACAGTATAATATTAACATTGTCAACAGTTTTTATAAAATTATTTTAAATTTTATTTTTTAAAAATCTATTGAAGAATTAAAAATATTATGTTATAATTAAAAAAGTGAGGGCAATAAATCGCTCTCTGCCGAGCTCGTTTTTACGGGCTGTTTTTGTTTTAAAAATAAAAGAGAGCCGAAAACTCAGCTCCCGAAAATTCAGAATTATTAATTACTTCTCCCTGCCGAGCAAGTAGTCAACCGATACCTCAAGAATATCGGCAAGAGCGACAAGCTCAACATCCGTAACAAATCTTATTTGCCCCTCAAGTTTTGAAAGACCCGAAGCGTTCATATCCACACCGTTAACCTGCAGCTGCGCCAAGAGCTCCTTTTGCTTCATACCCTTTTGCTTTCTTACAAGCTCAACACGATTACCTACAAGGTTCCTGTCTCCCAATTCCTGCTTACGTAATCTCATTTTTTACTCTCTCCAAACCATATAATTCTTTTTTATAATTCTCTTTGAAAATTCTCCAAAAACATTATGAACATATTATAATACTTTCAAAGAAAAAAAACAAGCCTTTTTTGTAAATAAATTTAAAAAAATGAAATTTTTTGACTTTTTTAGTTACAACAAGCGAGCTATTTGTCTATTGTGCTTTATATTTATATGATTTTTACTGTTTTATTATTAATATTAACGGCGTTTGGTTCCTCTGTGGAAAGATGTTAAGTCTGTTGAAAGTATAATTTTTAAATGTGGAGATTTGTTAAAGTTGTTAAAAGTTTGTATTTTTTGCAAAATACTACAAATAGTTACTGGTTTGTAACTATTCTCGTTCTGTTAAAAGCTACACCAAAAACAATAAATTTTTTAAATTTACGCATCACTTCTCCCCTTTTTCGGCACTGTAGATATGAACGATATAGTTGGACATCGGAGCTAAAGCCGAAATACAGAAACGGCACAGCAGAACGCTGTGCCGTAATTTTATGCATGTAATTTAATCGGCGGTAAAGGTACCTTCTTCAATCGCGGTAATCATTGCCACGCGGTTGTCGTGTCTGCCGCCCTCCTCGGGGGTATTGAGGAAAATATCGGTGAATTTTACCGCTTCCTCCTCGCTGATTACTCTGCCGCCCATACAAAGAATATTCGCGTGGTTGTGGCGCCGCGTCATTTCCGCTCCGAAGGCGTTGTTAACAACCGCAGCTCTTACTCCCTTAACCTTGTTCGCCGCCATGGAAATTCCGATTCCTGTTCCGCAGCAAAGAATACCGAGCTCACATTCGCCGCTTGTCACAGCCTTAGCAACCTTGTAGGCGTATATCGGATAATCAACGCTTTCCTCGCTGAAGGTTCCGAACTCCTTGTACTCTATTCCCTTTTCATCCAAATATTTTTTGACGGCGGTAATAAGGTTAAATCCGCCGTGGTCGCATCCAAGCGCTATCATTTATCTCTCCCCAATCTTTTATTAAGCTCCCTCTGAGCCTGCGGAAGCCTTAAATATGTAGGCGTCAGCTCTTCGGAAGTAATTGTCTTACCCTCTGAAATGCTTTTATTTGCCGCCAGAACGACTGACGACGCTTTTTGAAATCTGTTATTGGCAGGAGCCAAAAATACGTTAGAAAGCGAATTTCCGAGAAATTCGGCGCAAAGCTCGGCTCCGTCGCCGACGAGCACTATCTTCTCCCCGATTTTTTCAAGCTCCGCCTTTAGGTCGGTGAGCGCGAGCGCCCTGTCGGCGCAAAGCCTCTCGACCTTATTTTCGCGGATTCTGAAAAGAGCGTTGTACACCTGCGAACAGCGCGCGTCCATTACCGCGCAAACCACGCAGTCGTTTAGGAGCATATTATACGCCATACTTTCAAGCGTAGAGACCGAAACGCAGGGCAGGTTGTCGGAAAACGCCAAGCCCTTTGCCGCCGCAACGCCGATACGCACGCCGGTGAATGAACCCGGTCCGGCATTTACAGCGATACAGTCAAGCTCTTTTACATCTGTTTGAGTGTTAACGAACACCTGCTCAATCATCGTCAAAAGCGTTTGGCTGTGTGTAAGAGAGGTGTTTGTGAAAAACTCACCGAGTATTTTGTAATCCTCGGCAAGGCACACGGACGCCGCCGTCGCCGAGGTATCTATTGCAAGAATTTTCATAAAGTATCTAAACCCTCTATCTCAAAAATCCTTTGATTGTCGTTTTCTCCGCGTAAAATTGTAATCTTTACCGCGTTTTCGGGCAAAGCTGCCTCAATATTTTCGCTCCACTCAATAACAATCACGCCGTTATTTAAGTAATCGAAAAAACCCGTTGAATACAAATCGTCCCAGGTGGTAACCCTATACATATCAAAATGATAAATTTTGAACCTGCCGCTGTACTCGTTTACAAGCGCGAACGTCGGGCTTGACACGCCTTCGTCCACTCCCAATCCTGCGCACAAGCCCCTTGTAAACGCGGTTTTTCCCATTCCGAGTCCGCCGAAAAGGGCGATTACCTCATCTCCCCTAAGCTTTTGGGCAAGCCTTTTTCCGATTTGCTCGGTATCTCCGGCGCTGTTGGAAACTATCCTTTCCATATTAAAACAGACCGACGATTTTGCCGTCCTGATTGACGTCGATATTATACGCGGCAGGCTGCTTGGGAAGTCCGGGCATTGTCATAATATCGCCCGTATAGACTACAACAAAGCCCGCTCCGTTCGAGAGCGATACGTTGCGAACCGTGATTTCAAAGTCCTTCGGCGCGCCGAGCAAAGCCGGATTGTCGGACAGTGAATACTGAGTTTTCGCGATACATACGGGCAGCTTGTCCGCGCCGAGCTTTTGAACCTCGACGATTGCTTTTTCAGCCTGTGTTGTATAGTTTACCTTTGAAGCGCCGTAAATATTTTTCGCTATGCAGTCAATTTTTTCTTTAACCGTGAGGTTATCAGGGTAAAGCGGAGCAAAATTCGATGGCTTTTCGCAGGCTTCAACAACCTTTTGAGCAAGCTCAACGCCGCCGTCGCCGCCCTTGCCGAAAACATCAGACAAGGCAAAATCAGCGCCCTTTTCCTCGCAGTACTTCTCAATATAGCTCAGCTCAGCCTCCGAATCGGTGCCGAAGCGGTTGATTGCGACAACAACGGGAACGTTGTATTTACGCATATTTTCAATATGAACGCCGAGATTTACAATGCCCTTTTTAAGCGCTTCAAGGTTCTCGTCAGAAACCTCTGCCTTCGGAACGCCGCCGTTGTATTTCAGCGCGCGGCAGGTTGCTACAAGAACGATTGCCGAGGGCTTTAATCCCGCGTAGCGGCACTTGATGTCAAGGAATTTTTCCGCGCCCAAATCCGAGCCGAAGCCAGCCTCTGTGATACAGTAATCAGCGAGCTTCAGCGCGAGCTTAGTCGCCCTTACGCTGTTGCAACCGTGAGCGATATTAGCGAACGGACCGCCGTGCATTACAGCGGGTGTTCCCTCCAGGGTCTGGACAAGGTTAGGCTTAATCGCGTCCTTTAGCAAAGCCGTCATAGCTCCGTCGGCTTTAAGGTCGCGGGCATAAACAGGCTCTCCCGAGTATGTATAAGCAACCAAGATGTTTCCGAGCCTGCGCTTTAAATCCTCAACGTCTGACGCGAGGCACAAAATCGCCATTACCTCGGACGCAACGGTGATGATAAAATGATCCTCTCTGGGAATTCCGTTGAACTTTCCGCCGAGACCGACGATAATATTCCTGAGCGCGCGGTCGTTCATATCAAGGCAGCGGTTAATCAGGATTCTTCTGGGGTCGATTCCGAGGCTGTTGCCCTGCTGCAGATGATTGTCGAGCATAGCGCAGCAAAGGTTGTTCGCGGAAGTAATCGCGTGCATATCGCCCGTAAAGTGTAAATTAATATCCTCCATCGGCAAAACCTGGGCATATCCGCCGCCCGCGGCTCCTCCCTTGATTCCGAAAACAGGTCCGAGCGAGGGCTCGCGCAAAGCGATAATCGCGTTTTTGCCGATTTTCGCCATAGCCTGTCCCAAGCCTGCCGTGGTTGTGGTTTTTCCCTCTCCTGCGGGAGTGGGGTTAATCGCGGTAACCAAAACCAGTTTTCCGTCGGGGTTATTCGCAACTCTTTCGCTCAGCTCGTCGGACAGCTTTGCTTTGTATTTTCCGTAATATTCAAGCTCGTCCTCGTCGATTCCGAGATTGGACGCAACATCCTTGATTGGCAAAAGCTTAGCCTGTTGAGCGATTTCAATATCAGTAAGCATAATATTCCTCCGTATAATTTTTTCTTATTATAACAAAATTCAGCGTTTATATTATTCCAATTTGAAAATATACTTGATATTACGGACAATATTTATTATAATGTATTTGGTAGTAATTGGTAATTACTTAAATTCTTAAATTCAGGAGATAAAAAATTGAAAGATTTTGCGCGATCACTGCGCTTTTACTTTAAAAATACAGACGTAATCCTTTGGCTTTTGACAATAGCTTCTATCGGCTACAGCTTTTTGCTGATTGCGAGTATGCAGCGCTCGGGAAGCTACAATTATCTAAGGAGCCAATCCGTCGCTGCCGCGGTTGGACTTGCCGCAGCGGTTTTAATATCAAATTCCGACTACGAGTTTTTTATAAGAAAGTGGTACTTCGCCGCGGGAATTGCCGCCGCGCTGACCGTGCTTGTATTTATTTTCGGTATAAGGGTTAACGGAACCGACGACACAGCGTGGATAGAGATTTTCGGCGGGTACACAATCCAGCCGTCGGAGTTTATTAAAATCTGCTTTATCATCACCTTTACCAAGCATCTGTCGGTTTTGAAAAGCAAGGGCGTGTTGAACAAGCTTTGGGCTGTGCTGACGCTGTGCGCCCACGCTGTAGTTCCTATGGCGTTAATCCACCTACAGGGCGACGACGGAACCGTGCTGATTTTCGGCTTTATATTTCTGACAATGACCTTTTTGTCGGGCGTTAAGCTCAGATACTTTGCGGCTTTGGGAGCCGCGGCAGCCGCAGCGGTTCCGGTAATTTGGAATTTTGTTTTTAACGACGAACACCGCAGCAGGATGCTCGCGCTGTTCGACCTTGACGGCAACGCGATGACAGGCTACGGCTGGCAGCAGTATCAGGGCAAGCTTTCAATCGCGAGCGGCGGGCTGTTCGGCAGCGGACTTTTTAACGGTTCAAGGGTAAAATACGGCATTGTTCCCGAACAGGAAAACGACTTTATTCTGACCGTCGCGGGCGAGGAGCTCGGTTTTGTCGGATGTATTTTACTTTTCGCGCTGTTGCTTTTGATTATTATAAGGACGATTGAGCTGTCAAAAAACACTGTGGATTTTGACGGGAAAATGATATGCGCCGGAGTTTTTTCTCTCATCGCTTCTCAGGCGGTAATCAACATCGGAATGGTGCTCGGACTGTTCCCCGTTGTGGGAATAACCCTGCCTCTGATAAGCTCGGGCGGCTCGTCCGTAATGAGCACATTAATCTGCGTGGGGCTTGTTCAGAGCGTTTACTCAAAAAACAAATACACAAACCTAAAATAGACAGGACGGCTCATTGGTTTGAGCCGTCCTTAATTTTTGCTATACCTCTGAAATTGAAAGATTCGCTTTATAGCTGCCGTAAGCCCAACAGCTTTTCACTGAGCTGAACTTAAAGGATACGGGCATCTGCACCGATCCTGTTTTGCCATTGGCGTCCTTGGTATCAATTACCGCCGTAACCTGATCCGCCGTGAGGGAATCAAGCTCGGACTTAGGACCTATTACGGTAACGGTAATGGTCTTTGACGTTACCTCGGACTCGTAATCGCTTGACAAGCCTTCAACCGTAAATTTCTCAACATCAATCTGCTTGGTGCTCATAGAGGTTAAATCGAGCGTAACCTTGGCGGTTGATGTGTTGCTGATATTCTTGCAGCTGTCGATAACGTCAATGCTGAGCGAATCAAAGTTCGCCTTACCGTTTTTAAGCTTTGTGAAATCTATTGCCTCGATATTTACGGATTTAACGTTGTCAAGAGCGTCCTTTGGACCCGCGAGAATAATCTCGGACGGTTCAATGGTAATCATATCGTCGGTTATCTCAAGTCCCGCGGGCTTGTTGATAAATACGGGGTTGAGCGGAACTGTCTTTTCGGGAAGAACGTTGATGTTGACTGCAAGAGTATCAAAGCTCATTTTCAAAAGCTTTTGCGGAATCTCGTTATCATTTTCGTCAAACAAAACGATTTCGGCGGTCGCGTCAACAGATTCTGTCAGCTCGCCGTTGACCTGCGCTCTCGCGGCAACCTTTTTAATCTTCATTACCTCGCTTTGAGGTCCCGATATGGTAATCTGGTTATACGGCATTGAGGTTGAGCCGTAGTAATCCTTCTTAACATAGTACACAACGCTGTCCTGAATCTGAAACGTGCTCTCCTTAAAATAATCAACAACAACGTTTACGCTTGACGGAGTGCTGTTGCTAATCTGAAAATCACTCGTCGACGTAGCTTTCGCCGCGGATACAGGCAGAGTATAGTTACCTGTTGTGGAAACCGAGTTTGCCGCCGCGGTAACAATCAAATCCGCCTCGGTAACCTGACCGAGAATTGTGCGGTTGCCGGTTACTGTAACCGAAGCCTTTGCGTCGTCACCGGTGAACACCTGCAGCCCGAGGTCCTTGGCGCTGTCGGACAGCTCAATCTGAATAGGAACATTGGAAACGGTAACCGTAGTATCGTTAGCGGCGTTCATACTCATATAAATCCAAATACCGATTGAAATTAAGACAGATAAGATAAAAACAAAATAGTAATTTCCAAATAACCTTTGGGTCAGAGAGAGTTTTTTCATTTGGACTTCCTCCCTCTTTTAAATCTGAAATTGCTGACGTCCTCAAAGTCATCAAGCAAAAGCTCGTTGAGCTTTTTAACAAGTGAATCACGTGTGTAGTCGCGGGTAAGTTCTCCGTCGTAAGCGAGGGAAATCACACCTGTTTCTTCGCTGACTACAAGCACAACCGCGTCGCTTTGCTCGCTGATACCCAAAGCGGCTCTGTGGCGCGTACCGAGGTTGATGTCAACATCCTTGTTATCGGTAAGCGGAAGGATACAGCCTGCCGCGAAAAGCTTTCCGTCGCGAATAATCGAAGCGCCGTCGTGAAGCGGAGCTTTGTTAAAGAAGATGTTGCCGAACAGCGCGACAGAAGTTTCCGCCTCAATTATTGTGCCTGTTGCGGCAATATCCGACAGCATTGTCTCCCTCTCAAAAACAATCAGCGCGCCTGTACGGGAATGGGAGAACAAAAGCGCTGTGTCGGCGGCGTCAACAATGGATTTTCTGACACTTTTTTCCCACTCGTCATTTTTGCCGTACTTGGAAAATATAGAAATATACCTTTTCCATGTATTATTTCTGCCCATCTGTTCAAGCGCCTTGCGGATTTCCGGCTGGAAAATAATTGCCACCAAAACAACCGAGGCCTCAAAGAACGCCCTCAACAGCGAGGATAACATTACAAGATTAAACAAGGAAGAAAAGAAGTATATGATAAAGAGAACCAAAACGCCCTTTAGGAGCTGAACGGCTCTGGTCTCGCGCACAAGCCTGAACAAACCAAAAATAATCAAAGCGATTGCTAAAATATCCACAACGTCGCGAAATTGAATTGTCTTAATGATAGATAACAAATTCTGAAAGAAATCCATAACTTCATTCGGCAAGCGCAATACCCAAAAGCGCAGTCGCACTTCTCCTTTCTAATACTTCTTTTCTATTTTAGCACACATTAGCCTTTAATTGCAACCTTTTTTGAGTTAAGTCTTGCAATTTTATTTACGGAATTTACAAAATAGTTTATTTGCTCCGTATTATTAAACACCGACACCACCGCGCGAACCGTTCCGCTGTTCTCCGTGCCGTAGCTTTGATGAGCCAAAGGAGCGCAGTGCAAGCCCGAACGAACGGCAATTCCGTACCTGCTGTTCAGTATTTCCGCGACCTCCTCGCTGTCCATACCCTCAATATTAAAAGAAACAACAGGCGCGTAATATCTTTCATCGGGGCGATTGGTATAGAGAATTATTTTGTCGAGGCTTTCAAGTCCGCTGTACAGGCGGTTTATCAGCCTTGACTCGTATCCTGAAATTTTTTCCGTTCCACGGTTCATAACGAATTTTATGCCCTCGTTAAGCCCCGCTATTCCCGCGACGTTCAGGGTTCCGCTCTCGTATTTATCAGGCAAAACCTCCGGCTGTTCAATATCGTAGGAAAAGCTGCCTGTTCCGCCGCGGACAAGGCAGTCGGGCGTTGTGTCGGAATTAATTACCAGCAAACCTGTGCCCATAGGTCCGTAAAGCCCCTTGTGACCTGCCGCGCACAAAAAATCAATGCCGCTTTCTTTAAGAGAAATCGGCACTACGCCCGCTGTTTGGGCGGCGTCAACGCAAAACAAAATTCCGTAAATCCGGCACAAGGCTCCAATGCGCTCAACCGGAAGCTTTACGCCGAAAACATTTGACGCGTGAGTGCAAATTATCATCCTTGTATTGCTCTTTATCTGCGAACGGAAATTATCAATCGTCCTTTCGTTATCGCCCTCAACAACCTCGGCGACAGAATATTCCACGCCTGAATCCGCAAGAGCCGCGACAGGTCTTAATACCGCGTTGTGCTCAAGCGAGGAAATTATAACGTGGTCTCCCTTTCTCAAAATACCTTTTATCACCGTATTGAGCGCGGTTGTGCAGTTGTTGGTAAAAATTACATTTTCAACCTTGTCAATATCAAAAAGCTTCGCGGCGTTTTGCCTGCATTCAAAAATAATCTCTGATGAGTTAATCGAAAGTCTGTGACCGCTCCTTCCCGGATTGGCGCAGTTTTTCATCGCGTAATTTACAGCGCCTATTACCCTGCCGGGCTTTGGATAGGTAGTCGCGCCGTTATCAAAATATATCAATTATAATCAACGGCGGAAACACCGATTATCGGAATATGATTATCCTTTATAAGATTAAAAGCCTCGTCAAAATCCCTGTTTACCTGTAAGCTGTAGCCGCAGGAGCGGTTCCTTAATCTCGCGGGAGTACGCACTGTTTTTGACATAATATTGTTTCTTCTCAGCAGCTCCTTCGCCTTCATTAAAAGCGTCATAGAGCTGAACATTATTAAGTTTTTATCCATTATTTCACCTTTTTCCAAATGCCGCCGTGCTGACAGCGACAAATAATTATAATTCTTGCATTACATTCTATGCACGCAAAAAATTTTGTGAAAAAGGGTAAGCGACCGGCGGATAATACGCGACGGTTTAGCGCATACAAAAACACAGCCGATCTTGCGAAAGGCTGTGTTTGAATTTTTAGCACAGAGCAAATCCCGAGACTATATTTTTGAAGATAAAAGCTTGCCCATATCGTACATTCCCGCGGGCTGAGACGCGATGAATACCGCCGCGTTTACCGCTCCGACCGCGAAAACCTCCTTGGACTGAGCCTGGTGAGAAACCGTCACGACCTCATCGTGACCCGCAAAAATAACCTCGTGCTCGCCGACAATGCTGCCGCCGCGGATTGAATGAATACCGATTTCATTCTTAGAGCGTTTTTTGCGGTAGGAATGTCTGTCGTACACATACATAGGCTCCTGCTCAAGCGTTTCGGAAATTCCGTCGGCAATCATCAGCGCCGTACCGCTCGGAGCGTCAAGCTTTTGATTGTGGTGCTTCTCCACAATCTCAATGTCAAATTCCGAGCCGAGCACCCTTGCCGCCTGCTTTGAAAGCTCAATTAAAAGGTTGATACCGAGCGACATATTGCCCGAATAGAACACGGGAATCGCTTTTGAGGCTTCCCTGATTTTTTCTACCTGCTCTGCGGAATAGCCTGTTGTGCAGATTACGCAGGGTACGGAATTTTTAAGGGCGAAGGAAAGTAAGCCGTCAAGCGCCGAAGGATTTGAAAAATCAATGATAACGTCGGGCTTTTTGTCAGCTTCCTCAAAGCTTTTGAAAACCTCAAAGCTATATTTATCAGTCCCGAAAGCGTCAACGCCGAAAAGCACCTCGGTTTCGGGATTTTGCTCTGCCGCCTGAGCGACAAAATTCCCCATTTTGCCGTTACAGCCGACAATCGCGATTTTTACCATTTTTTAACGTCCCCCTTGCTTTAGGGTAATCAGATTTTATCGAGCAAATCGTACTTTGCAAGGCAATCCTTCAGGTCGTGATAGCCTGCAACGCTCATAGGAACAAGCGGAAGCTTGCACTCGCCCGCGTCAAAGCCGTAAAGATTCATAGCGGTCTTGACGGGAATCGGGTTAACGTCGCTGAACAAAATGTTCATAAGCTCAAGATAGTGGAAATGCAGCTTTTGAGCCTCGGCAAAGTTGTTGTCAAGACAAAGCTGGCAAATTTGGTGCATCTCGGCAGGGCAAATGTTCGCGAAAACCGAAATTACACCCAAAGCGCCGAGCGACATAAACGGTACAGTCTGGTCGTCGTTGCCCGAGTAAATGTCAAGGTTATCTCCGCAGAGAGAACGGATAAGCGCAACCTGAGAGATGTTGCCGCTGGCTTCTTTCGCCGCCTTGATGTTGGGGTGCTTGCAAAGCTCGGCATAGGTCTTGGGCTGAATGTTGCAGCCGGTTCTTGACGGAACGTTATAAAGAATTACAGGAACGTCAACCGAATCCGCGATTACGTTAAAATGCTTGACAAGACCTGCCTGAGAGGTTTTGTTATAGTAAGGAGTAACGCTGAGAATAGCGTCTACTCCCGATTTCTGAGCGGATTTTGAGAGCATAACGGCGGTTGAGGTGTCGTTGCTGCCTGTGCCCGCAATAACAGGGATTCTCTTTCTGATTTTCTCGACGGCAAAATCAATAACCTCGCAGTGCTCCTTTTCGGTAAGGGTTGCGGCTTCTCCTGTTGTTCCGCAAACAATAACCGCGTCGGTGCCGTTTTCTACATGGAATTCAAGAAGCTGTTCGAAAACGTCAAAATTCACTTTTCCGTCTGACTTAGTGGGCGTGATAATGGCAACGCCCGAGCCCGTAAAAATGTGATCAGCCATAATATTCCTCCAAAATTAATCCATATAGCCTTCGGCGCAGAGCAGCTCTGCCAAAAGTACAGCTCCGCCTGCCGCGCCTCTCAGCGTATTGTGAGACATACAAACGAATTTGTAGTCGTACTGTGTATCTTCTCTGAGTCTGCCGACAGAAACAGCCATACCGTTTTCAAGGTTACGTTCAGACTTAATCTGCGGACGGTCGGGCTCAGTAAAATAATGCAGGAAATTCTTAGGCGCGCTGGGGAGCTCAAGCTCCTGCGCTCTGCCCTTGTAATTTTCCCAAATATTGATAATTTCCTCAACAGAGGGCTTCTTTACGCCGTCCTTGAACGACATAAACACGGCGGCAGTGTGGCCGTCGGAAACGGGAACGCGGATGCACTGGGAGGTGATTGAAATATCCTCGGCAAGCTTGATTTCGCCGTCCTCAATATTACCCCAAATTTTGAGAGGCTCCCTCTCTGACTTTTCTTCCTCACCGCCGATGTACGGAATTACGTTGTCCACCATCTCGGGCCAGGTCTTAAAGGTTTTGCCTGCGCCTGAGATTGCCTGATATGTGCAGGCGAGAACCTTATTAACGCCAAGCTCCTTTAACGGATTAATAGCAGGAACATAGCTCTGCAGCGAGCAGTTTGACTTAACCGCGACAAAGCCTCTTTTGGTTCCGAGGCGCTTCCTTTGAGCGTCGATAATCTTGATGTGGTCGGCGTTAATCTCGGGAATAACCATCGGCACATCGGGAGTAAAGCGGTGAGCGGAATTGTTGGAAACAATCGGGCACTCAGCCTTGGCGTACCTTTCCTCAAGCGCCTTGATTTCATCCTTCTTCATATTTACGGCGCAAAAGCAGAAGTCTACCTTGGAAGCTACCTCGTCAACGTTTTCCGCGTCAACAATAACCATATCCTTGTACTTTTCGGGAAGAGGATCTGCCATGTGCCATCTTCCGTCAACTACGTCAGCGTATTTTTTACCTGCGCTTCTCGCGCTCGCGGCAAGTACCTCAACCTCAAACCAAGGGTGATTTTCAAGCAGCAGCGCAAAGCGCTGTCCCACCATTCCCGTAGCTCCGATAATTCCTACCTTGTACTTCTTCACAGTGATTCCTCCGAATTTTACAAATTTTTAAAAAGCAGTTGCCTTATTCGATAATTTATTATATTATAGAAACAATGTGTGCTGCATTGTTTCGACAACAGCTTATGCAGATACGCGCAAATTCGCAATATACCTTTAATTAGTATATCATTTTACAAAACCAATGTCAATTAAAACGCCGTATTTTATTATATTTTATTACAATAAATCTGTGAGGGAAAAAGATGAAAACAAGCGACTTTTATTATGATTTGCCAAAGGAGCTGATTGCTCAGACTCCCGTTGAACCGCGCGACAGCTCAAGGCTTCTGGTTCTTGACAGACAAAGCGGAGAAATTACGCACAGGCACTTTTACGATATAATTGATTATCTTGACGAGTGCGACCTGATTGTCGCGAACGATTCAAGGGTTTTGCCGGCGAGAATTTTCGGAATTAAGGAAGGAACCGGCGCGAGGGTTGAGTTTTTGCTGCTTAAACAAATTTCCGGCAACCGCTGGGAAACTCTCTGCAAGCCCGGAAAGAAAGCGCGCGAGGGCGCAAAATTCAGCTTCGGCGACGGACTTTTAACAGCTACGGTCGCCGAGGTAAGAGACGACGGAAACCGCGTTGTTGATTTTGACTGTGACGAAAACTTCTTTTCCGCTCTTGACAAAATCGGTCAAATGCCCCTGCCTCCCTACATCACCGAGGAGCTGAAGGACAAGGAGCGTTATCAGACGGTTTACAGTCACGAGCTCGGCTCCGCCGCCGCGCCGACGGCAGGACTTCACTTTACCGAGGAGCTTATGGATAAAATCAGGGCAAAAGGCGTTAATATCGCCTACGTCACCCTGCACGTGGGCTTGGGAACATTCAGACCTGTTAAGGTTGACGACGTGACAAAGCACAAAATGCACAGCGAGCACTACGAAATTCCCGCCGAAACCGCCGAACTTATAAATAAAACAAAGCAAAACGGCGGCAGAGTAATCTCGATAGGCACCACAACCTGCAGAACGCTCGAAAGCGTCGCCGCCGAGCACGGAGGAATTATCCCCTGCGAGGGCTTTACGGACATTTTTATCTACCCGGGCTTTGAATTCAAGGTGCTTGACGGGCTTGTAACTAATTTTCACCTTCCCGAAAGCACCCTGATTATGCTTGTTTCCGCCTTTGCGGGCTACGACAACATTATGAACGCCTACAAAACCGCAGTTGATGAAAAATACAGATTTTTCTCTTTCGGCGACGCTATGGCTATCCTATGATTTGTCTATTATTTTAATAGAATTGTATTGACATTTGATAGAATTATTCATATAATATTAGTAAGAAAGGTGGAATTAATTATGGCACAGACCAATGTAAATATACGAATGGATGAAGCTACAAAAGTTGCGTTTGATAAGTTTTGCAGCGAAATAGGCATATCTGTAAGCTCGGCATTTAATATTTTTGCAAAAACAGTGGTAAGAGAGCAAAGAATCCCCTTTGAAATTACAACAGAGGTTCCTAATGACACAACCGCAAAAGCTATGAATGAATATTATGAAATGCAGGTTCATCCCGAAAAATACAAGCGATATACTTCGTTTAAGGAAGCTATGAGCGAGGTACTCGACGATGCTTGATATTATTCTTTCCAATCAATTCAAGAAAGATTTAAAACAACTATCAAGACGCGGATATAATCTTGATTTGCTTGATGATGTTGTCAATAAGCTTGCTTCATCAATTCAATTAGAAGAAAAATTTTGTGACCACGCGCTGACAGGCAATTATACCGGGTTCAGAGAATGTCATATTAAACCGGATTGGTTGTTGATTTACAGAGCAAACGATAAAGAACTGTACTTGTTTTTATCAAGAACCGGCACTCACAGTGACTTGTTTTAAGCGGCGTAGCTTTTGCGCCGCTTTTATCCTGATTTCCGTAATTATCGGGAAACAACGGAGATTTTATAATTCTTTGGAGGAAATATGTTTAAGGTACTGAAAACCGAGGGAGCCGCCAGACGGGGCGAGTTTATCACTCCTCACGGCACAATTCAAACGCCCGCGTTTATGAACGTCGCAACCTGCGGCGCGATAAAGGGCGCGGTTTCCGCTCTTGATTTGAAAGATATAAAATGTCAGGTTCAGCTTTGCAACACTTACCACCTGCACCTGAGACCCGGCGACGACAAGGTCAAAGAGCTCGGCGGACTTCACAAATTCACCCGCTGGGACGGTCCTATTCTTACGGACAGCGGCGGATTTCAGGTTTTTTCGCTCGCAAAGCTCAGAAACATCAAGGAAGAAGGCGTGTACTTTAACTCGCACATTGACGGCAGAAAGATTTTTATGGGTCCCGAGGAAAGTATGAACATTCAGTCCAACCTCGGCTCAACTATCGCTATGGCGTTTGACGAATGTGTTGAAAACCCTTCCCCATACGAATACACCAAGGACAGCGTCGCGAGAACCACAAGGTGGCTAAGGCGCTGCGTTGACAGAATGAAAACCCTTAACTCGCTTGACGGCACGCTTAACAAAGAGCAGATGCTGTTTGGAATTAACCAGGGCGGAACTTATCACGATTTGAGAATCAATCACATGAAGGAAATCGCGGAGCTTAATCTTGACGGCTACGCAATCGGCGGTCTCGCGGTCGGCGAGCCTACCGAGGTGATGTACGAGATTATCGAGATTGTTGAGCCCTACGCTCCTAAGGATAAAATCAGGTACCTTATGGGCGTCGGCACGCCTGTCAATATTCTTGAATCGGTTGCGCGCGGTATTGATTTGTTTGACTGCGTTATGCCAAGCAGAAACGCGCGCCACGGTCAGATTTTTACATTCGACGGAATCCGCAACCTCAACAACGTGAAATATGAACTTGACGAGGAACCGCTTGACCCGCATTGCGGCTGCCCTGTATGCAAAAACTTTTCGAGAGCGTACATCCGCCATCTGCTCAAAAGCGGAGAAATGCTCGGTATGCGCCTGGCGGTAATTCACAACCTGTATTTTTATAACAATCTTATGGAGCTTATCCGCGAAAGCCTTGACAACGGCACGTTTGAGGAATTCTATTCACAAAATAAAATCAGGCTCGGAAGAAGAATTTAACAAAATATTTAAAAATAGCTTGCAAGTCAGCATTAAAACTGATATAATCAAATTAATTATGAGAAAGGAAGGAATTACATAATGAATTTAAATTTACCTATACTTGCCGACG
Organism: uncultured Ruminococcus sp.; assembly: GCA_905235295.1. Taxonomy (GTDB): domain Bacteria; phylum Bacillota; class Clostridia; order Oscillospirales; family Acutalibacteraceae; genus Ruminococcoides. The sequence continues at coordinate 16,038 of CAJOLF010000015.1, forward strand.
CGGCACAGGAAAGCTCCGGCGGATTTGGCGGAAACAGTATGTGGATAATGATTTTAATCTACGCCGCGATTATTGCCGCGATTTACTTTTTCCTCATCAGACCTAACTCTAAGAAGAAAAAAGAAGAAGCTCAGATGAGAAATTCTCTGGAAATCGGCGACGAAATTACAACTATCGGCGGAATTGTGGGCAGAATTGTCGCGATTAAGGACGACGAGGACGCTATTATCATTGAAACAGGCTCCGACAGAGTTAAGATGAAGTTTAAAAAGTGGAGCATTTCTTCCGTTGATACGGTAAAGGAAGCTCCCGCGCAGAATAAAGAGCAGAAAAAAGCTGAGAAAAAGAGCTTTTCTCCCTTTAAGAAAAAGCAAAAAGATGAAGCCGAGAGCGAATAATTGAATATTCCTAAATTCCCTGAATATAATTTATCAGATTATATTCAGGGGTGTTTTTATGTCCGATAAAAAAGCTTTAATAAAATCCGTGCTGATTGGCACGCTGTGCGCGATACTGTCTCAGATTATTATGCTGTGTATTGTTTCGGTAATTATGCTCACCACGAAAAAAATGTTTGACGGCGCGCTTGATTATGTTATGATTGCAGTTTCGGCAATAGGCGCACTGGCCGGAGGGTTTATCGCCGCGAAGCTCAACAAGGGTGCCGGTTTGATTGTAGGGCTTATTACGGGCTTCGCGCTGTTTGTGATTCTGACAGCCGCGGCGCTGATTAACAGCGACTCTTCCCTGTCGGTTTTGAGCCTTATTAGGCTCGGCGCTATGCTTTTGGGCGGCGCCGCAGGAGGAATTTTGGGAGTAAGGGAAAATACAAAAATCAGCATATAAGCCGTTTTTGCAGGATTTTGCAAAAGTTTTTGATATTTTTAGGTTTTATACGCGGAAAAAGCCCTTTTTGGGGCTTTTTTCTTTTTCAGAAAATAATTTTTAAAAAAGATAAAAAACAGTGGAAAATCACACAATAATGTGTTATAATATAAAAGAATATAATTAATAAAATAATATTTACCGAAAAAAGATATAAAAAGATAAGGAGCGTTAAAATGGCTAAATTAAAACTACCCGAGTCTTTGAAAGCTTGGAAGGTAATTTCAAAGCTCGACGATGTGAACGGCAACGCGGTTTACAAGGTTTCCAAAAAGGAGATTGACGGCAGCACTACCGAGGCAAAGCTCACCAATGTTTCCCTTTCGGGCGAAAACTACAACGACGATAAAGTTGAGTATTTGCTTAATGAGGCGGATTTTATTCAGTCGATTATTGAAATCGGCAGAGTGAGCAACTACATAGCTGTTGATACTGACGAAAACGACAGAAAGGAAACGTTTAACCTTTATATCGTTACGGAAGATCTCCCGACTCTTGAAGCTGTTACTCAGAGCAAAGAAATGACCGAAAAAGAGGTTGTTGACTTTGGTATTCAATTAAGTGAAATTCTGGACAAGCTTGAGTCAAACAAGGTTTTCCACGGCAACATCAAGCCCTCGAATATTTACGTTACGCCTAACAACCGTTACAAGCTCGGCGGATTTATTGACGCGGAAAGCAAGGTGAGCGACCTCTCCTATGTCGCGCCGGAAATTCAGCGCAACGAGGAAGCAGACTTTACAACCGATATTTATTCTACCGGTCTTGTGATGTATTCCTTGGAAAACGACGGCAAGCTTCCCTTTGAGGGCGAGGGCGTTACCCCTCAGGACGCGATGGTTAAACGCTTTAACGGCGACACTGTTCCCGCGCCGAAAAACGGAAGCGAAAAGCTGAAAAGCGTTATTGTTATCGCCTGTCAGCCCAACGCCGATAACAGATGGAAAAACGCCGGAAACCTTAAAAACGCGCTGATTTCCATTAAAAACGAGATTGAAGCCGACGAAGAAGCGGCTGCCGGAGTCATTGTACCCGAATCAACGGAATTTGACGGAAATGTTTTTGACGACGATTCAAATGACAGCGGCAAGGCTGCTGCCGCGGCGGCAATCGGCGCTGCCGGAGCAGCAGCTGCTGCGGGCGCTGTAGCCGCGAATATGAATGATGAAGCCGCGCCCGATGCCGGTGTTGAAGCGCCCGAAGCAGGCGAAGCTGACAAAACCGAGCTTAATGCCGCGCAGGATTCGGACGCTCCCGAAAAAAATGATATTAACAACGGTTCCGATAATTCAGAGATAGACAACCGAGTTTTTGAAGATTATAAGGTCGAAACAAAGGTATTTAACCTTAACGAAGCGATTAAGAGCGGCGAAAAGGACTACGGCGACTACTTTGAGGAGCCTGCCGTAACCGAAGAATCAAATGACGTCAAAGAAAATAACGAGCTTGAGGACTACGCTGTTTTTGATGATAATGAGCGCGAAGAAGGAAAGAAAAAGAGCAAAAAAGGCTTTGTTGCCGCGATAATTATAGGAATTGTTGTTTTGCTCGCTCTGCTCGCGGCGTTTGGAGTTTTCGCGTGGAACAAAGGCTTGCTCGGCGGCTTGGGAAGTAAAGAGCAGGAAACCACCGCGGCGTCAACAGAAGCTACCGCTCAGGTTGCAACAACCGCGCAGCCGACCACCGCTCCACAGCCTACTACCGCTCCCGCTACCCAGGCTCCCACGCAGCCCGCGCAGAAATCGCTTATCAGAGTTGTCGGCGAGCCGTATGAAACCGCTAAGCAAATGCTTGAGGAGGAAGGCTTCAACGTTCAAATCGGCGATTATTATTACGACGATTTCTATTACGAAGGCAACGTTATTTCTCAGTCGCCCGGTGAATACACCGAGGTTGAAGCGGGAAGCACAATTACTCTTAATATCTCGCTCGGACCCGAAAATAAATCGGAAAGCTCCGAATCAAGCGAGAGCTCCGATGATGACGATTCACCCTCTTACAGCAGCTTTGATTACAATTCAAGCTATTTGAGCCAGGATGATGTTGAGGATATGAGCCGTGAAGAACTGAATATGGCTCTGAACGAGATTTACGCAAGACGCGGAAGAATCTTTACGGATCCCAACCTTAACGAATATTTCAGATCGCAGTCATGGTACACACCGAAATATAACGAATATGAATTCGCGAACAATGTTGTGTTTAACGATTACGAGGAAAGAAACATCAACCTGCTTCTTAACGAGCAGTCAGCAAGAGGCTACAGGTAATTAACGGAGCCGAAGTATGAAAGAAAAGATATTGAAATTCTTAAAAAGTAAGTCGCTTTTCGCGATTTTGCTTAACGCTTTATTTATGTTCATTTGCGTTGGTTTGACATCGTTTTCTTACGTAGATATAAGCGACTTTAACAATTCAATATTAATCTGTAATCAGCATTTTTACTACAACAGCTCCATTAACTACATCTTGGCTGTTATTATCGGTACGCTCCAATATGCCGTTGCCGGTTTTAACTGCTTTGTACTGGTAGAAATTTTGCTGTCGTTTATGGCTTTTTCAACATTTACTTTTGTATTTTTGGACAAGTTCAATATTCGCAAGGCAGTAATTTTCTCTATTGTTATTAACATTATTTTTACGCTTAACCACTACTCATACATCAGCAGCACCAAAACAGCGGCTCTGCTGCTGACGGCGGGATTTTTGCTTGTGCTGAATGCAATCAGGAACAAGAAGTACAGCTTTTCCTGCTGGCTCGGCGTTTTGGAAATTTTATTGGGCTCGTTCTTTAACGTTGTTTATTTCTTTGTCGCGCTCGGATTCGCTGTCGCTTACTTCTTCGGCGATATGATTGCGAAGAAAAAGTACAGGCTCGATTTTCAAAAGCTTTTTTGGTATTTCAGACCGTATTTGCTGATGTTTTTGCTGATTACCGTTTTGAGCGCGGGCTTGGCTCAGTTTTCTTACACGGTTAATCACGCTACCGAGGAAGGCAAAAATTATTACGAATATTCATCGCTGACGCAAACGATTGACACTCTGCCCTTCCCCGGCTACGACGGAAACGAAGAAGCGTTTGCCGAAGTTGGCATTGACGACGATTCGGAATATGAGCTTTTGAAAAACGGATACTACGACGAAAGCAAGATGCTGAACATCAATTCGTTGAGGCTTGTCAGCAAACAGCAAAAGCAGGAAAGCTCCAAAACCGTGCTGTACGCTATGGGAGACGTCTTTGTTGACCTCGGAAATAATATTGTCAACCTCAGCACACGCCTAATTGTTATGATTGTTTTTCTTGCGATTTCCGCGGTGTTCATACTCTACCATAAAAACAGATTTTCGTTCTTTCCGCTTTTTTACGCCGTAACGGGCTTTGCCGCGAGCGTTGTAATCAGATACCTTTACAACGGCGCCGAGTACCTGACATACGGAATATGGCTGATGATGATTGTTCTGTTGATATACTCGTTCAACTTTGAAGTTGTGAGGAGCAAGAAGCCATCGTCAAAGCTAAGATTAAGCAACGGATATTTCATCATTTCAATCGCGGTAATCGTCGCTCTTACGGCGAGCTACGCCGCTTTGTTCATCATTAATATGCCTGATGATAACAGCGACGACGCTCCGCAGCACATGATTTCGGAAATTAACCGAAACCCCGATTATTACTACGTTATGGACTGCCAAAGCTACAAGGAATTTGTCAAGTTCACCGAAAATTATCAGCATCCGCTGTGGGGCTTCAGGGACGAATATATGGAAAACCTTGACAACTTCGGATACTTCCACAACTACGAGCTTTTGCGCAAGCGCAACCTGCCGGATAACATATATGAGGCGGTTTTGAAAAACAGGAAGATTATTGTAATTGACAAGTACATTACCTTCAAAAAGGAGAATTATTTTTCAATCAATTATGTTCCCGAGCCTCAGAGGGCAGTGTATAATCAGGTGGACGAATTTGATGATTACAAGCTTTATGAGGTGGAGATTCACTGATACCTAACAGCATAAAATAAGAAAGAGGATTAACCGTTGATTAACAGTTAATCCTCTTTTAATTTAGGTATTAGCATAATAACCGCTTCGGTCATATCCTTCGGCAAAGGCGCGCCGAGGGATATTTTTTTATTGCTGACAGGGTGGATAAACTCAACCCTTCCGCAGTGCAGGGCTTGTCTGTTTATCAGCTCCCTGCTGCCGCCGTAGAGGTCGTCGCCGATTAACGGATGACCGAGGTAACTCATGTGGCAGCGGATTTGGTGGGTTTTGCCTGTTTCTAATGTAAGGCTTAAAAGCGATGCTTCGTCATTAAATGAAATAGGCTGATAGTGTGTGACGGCGGGACTGCCTTCGTCAAGAACGTGACGGACAATTTTGGAATCCTCGCGCAAGCCTATCGGCTTGATTACCGTGCCGTCGGCGTCAACCTTGCCGTGAACAACCGCGGTGTAGGTCTTTTTGACGTTATTTTTGAGCTTATTTATTGTAAATTTATCCTTGGCGATTATTACTATTCCCGATGTGTCGCGGTCAAGGCGGTTGTGAGCGCGAAAAACGTAGTTCTCTCCCCTTTGCTCCATATAATAAGTCACAATATTCGCGAGGGTATCGGTCTTGTGCTGCTTGACAGGGTGAACAGGCATAAACGGCGGTTTGTTTACGGCGAGAATGAAACTGTCCTCGTACAAAACGTCAAGCTCTCCCTCCTTGGGTTCTATCTCGGAGTTTTCATCGGGCAGGTTTATTACGATTGTTTGCCCTGCCCTGACGGGATCAACGGTACGCAGGAGATTTCCGTTCATCAAAATTCCGTCGGGCTTTTCTTTGAGGCGGGTTAAGAGCCTTGTTGAAAGCCCTTGAATCTGCTTTAGGTAACGCTTTGCCTGCATATTATCGTATTGTGAATCAACGTGAAAAACAAGCTGTTCAGACATTAATTAATCTCCATATCAAAAATAAAATCAAAAGCTGAATCAGAAATATTAACGGTATGCCCAGCATAAACTTTAAATGACGGGTTTTGTGCCTGATGATTAGCATTGTCAGGTACATTGTGGCGCTGCCGCCGAGCGCAGAAATCAGCAAAAGCGTAAATTCGCTGATTCGGTATTTGTGCTTCACCGCGCGGTGTTTGTCCGACACAGTCACTGCCAACGCCAAAATATTAATAAATATTAAATATACAAATAAAAGATACATAACACTCCGAGGATGATAAATTTGAAGATAAAAAGAGCTTTACCGACTGTTATATGTATATTACTGCTGATTGCCGCCGTCGCCGCGGCAGGAATCGGCAAGCAAGCCTCCCAAAAGGAAACAAACACCGCAAAATCCGAGACTCAGGAAACCGCCAAAGGCGAAAAGCCGAAGAAAACGGAAGAAATGCGCGGAGTATGGGTTACATATTTTGAGCTTAATATGGCGGGAGAAGCCGATAAAAGTGAAAAAGCATTCAGAAATAAATTTGAAAAGACAGCGCAGAGGGCAAAAAATCTTGGCTTCAACACGCTGATTGTACAGGTTCGTCCGTTTTGCGACGCGCTTTATGAATCACAATATTTCCCCTACTCGCACATTTTGAGCGGCACCCAGGGCAAAAGCCCGGGATATGACGCGCTGAAAATAATGTGCGAAATCTGCAAAAGCAAAAGCCTGAAAATTCACGCGTGGATAAATCCGTACCGCGTTAAGCTGAACGAAACTCCCAAAGAGCTGAGCGAGGATAATCCGTACTTTTACGACGAATCGGTATGTATTGAAACCGACAGCCAAATTATCCTTGACCCGTCAAACGAGGAAGCCCGAAAGCTGATTATTAACGGAATTGACGAGATTGTCAGCAATTATGACGTTGACGGGATTCAGTTTGACGATTATTTTTATCCGTCAGACATCGGCGACAACGACAGCGAACAATATAATGAATATTTGAAATCCGCAGCCGGCGGAAACGCGATGATCTTGGAAGAATGGCGAAAATACAATGTCAATCTTCTGGTGTCGCAGGCTTATATGACTGTTCACGGCAAAAACAAAGGACTTGTATTCGGGATTTCTCCTCAGGGAAACCTGAAAAACAACGACAGGCTTGCCGCCGACGTTATAAGCTGGTGCTGCGCTGAGGGCTTTTTGGACTATATTTGTCCTCAGATTTATTTCAGCCTTGATAATCCCAAGCTCGGTTTTGAGGAATCGCTAAAGGAATGGTGCGAACTTGATTTTTCCGAAAGCGTAAAGCTGTACGTCGGGCTCGCAGGATATAAAGCGGCAAGCGACGCTGACGACGGAACCTGGCTGGAATCCGACACTATACTCGCCGATGAGTATAAAATTATCCAAAAATATCAAAAAGTCAGCGGAATTATGCTTTACAGCAGCGTAAACCTTGATGAGGATGATAAAAAAGCGGAAATTGAAAATCTTACAAAATTATTCAAATAGCTCGCCGACACAGTAATCGCCGCAGGCTTCGGTCAATTTTACCTTATGAATTTCTCCGCACAGCGCGCTGTTGCCGGAATACACACGAACAGGGGTGTAGTTCTTTGTGTAGCCCTCAAGGTAACCGTGGCGCAGGCGCTCAAAAAGGACCTCTTCTGCCCTGCCGAGCTGAGAATTAAGAAAATCCTTTCTGAGATTTTCGGCAAGACCACCCATACGCTTAGCGCGGATTTCCTTTTGCGAGGGACTTACCTGGTCGGGATTTTTGTCGGCTACCGTTCCCCTGCGTCGTGAATACGGAAATACGTGGAGCTTAGCAAATCCTACGCTCCTGACAAAAGCCATTGAAGCTTCAAAGTCCTCCTCTGTTTCTCCCGCGAAGCCGACCATTACGTCGGTGGTAAAGGACGGATTTTCAAACGCCGACCTCAGCCTGTTTACAATATCCATATACTCGGCGG
>CAJOLF010000016.1 GCA_905235295.1 uncultured Ruminococcus sp.
AGGCTTAGCCGAGCCGTTCAAATACAACGGCAGCCGGGAAGCCGACATCAAGATTTCGGTTACTGATGAGAGTATCGAAAAAAGTATGTCAAAGGCTGCCGAGGGTACCACCGTGCCGATGATGGAAAACTTCCTTATGTCAGGTCAGTTTAACCGCGCGGCGATTAAGTACAGCACAATGCTTGTTCATTCCTCAGCGTTGATTTATAACGGCGGCGCGTATTTATTCTCGGGCAATTCGGGGGTAGGTAAGTCAACCCACACAAGGCTCCTGCTTAATCTTCTCGGCGATAAAGCTCATATAATGAACGACGATAAACCCGTAGTCAGATTGTATGATGATAAAGCGATAGCTTTCGGAACGCCGTTTGACGGCGGAAGCGGAATTGCTCTGAACGAAGCGTATCCGCTGAAAGCGATAATTTTCATCGAGAGGGGAGAGATCAATTCCGTGCGAATCCCCGACAGCAAAGAGATAATTAAAAAGCTCTATTTCCAGACCGCACACATGGTCAGCGCCAAAACCGCCGAAAAAATGCTGAACAATTTTGACAAGCTTTTGGAGTTAACGGATTTTTATGTCCTGACCTGCAACATGGAGCCCGAGGCGGCACATGTCACTTTTGACAGTATAATCGGCAGTGAAAAATAGTACCGGACTTACGTCGCGCATTTAAAAAATAAAAAGGATACCAAACTGGGTATCCTTTTTATTTGGCGCGCCGGAAGAGACTCGAACTCCCGACCTTCTGATTCGTAGTCAGACACTCTATCCAGCTGAGCTACCGGCGCATAACGGCTTTTTGCCGCAAGTAGTATATTAACACATTTTCGTGTAAAAAGCAAGTGTTTTTTAAATTTTACTTAAAATCCTGTACAAAACCTCGTCAGTCATCAATCTCAAACGGCTGCCAGGTTTTCGTGTAATCCGTCAAATTTTCATTTTCTAAGGCGTATTCAACCGCGATATATGCGATCCTATCGCTGAACGGAATGAAATAAATCAATACATATTTGTCCTCGTCCTTAAAATAACAGCTTATTTTGTTGCCGAAATAGCTGTTAAGAGCTGTGTCCGTTTCGGTTTCAATGTCAACCGCTCCGTCCTGTTCAAGCTTAGATTTAAGATTTATGAACGCTTCCGCGGGACCGATGTCAATGGGGATTTTGTTCAGCGTAAACACCGTAGAGCCTTTTTTGTCGCTGTACTGCAGATTGTCATTTCCCTCAACGTCGTTAATCCGTTCAAAATCACTTGGGATTCGCATATATCCGTAGTCGTCATTGCCGATTATTTTTGTGTCGGCTTTAAGGTCAATAGAATCCTTGGCTGAGAAGGTATTGTTGTTTGATTTTTCTTCGTCGCCGCTTTCACCTTCAACGAGGCTTTCAAGCTGACTTTCAGCGCCCGAAAGCGCGCTGTCAACGTTGCTTAGAATATCCGGCTTTGAGCAGCCGCACATACCTGACATCAGCAAAAACGCCGTGAGTGCGCAAATTATTTTTTTCAAAAACCCACATCCAAACAAAATTAAATTTTGTAACACCGCACACCTGAATTATGCGGCGCTACCCTAACCTAAAAAGATAATAGCATAAATTGAAAAATAATTATTCTTTTTTCGAAAAAAGCTTTGTTTTTTGTAATTAATATGCTATAATAGAAAATAGGCATAAACTTGAATTTTACGAAAAAAGAGTTTTTTGCCGAATCTCCGAAAAATTTGTCATATCTTGTGGATATTGTAGCAAATAGGCGCGCTAATATTAATAATAATCGGTGTAATTACAATTTGATTTTTTCAGTCCGTTGTGTTACAATAATATTGGTAACAAAACAGTTACAAACGGTCCGCTGTTCTTGGGATCAGTTCTCTAAGATGTTAAATCAGGAGGTTGATAACATTGAGAAGTATTGCGACAAAAAGAATCGGCGCGGTAATTTTAACACTCGCGCTGCTTGTAACATCTGCATTTTCACTCAGCATTTCCGCGAGCGCGGCAACCTTTACTCCGAGGCTTTCCGCTCCGGCATCAAATAATAAATACTACTATGACAGCAACTACAACGTTTTTCAGAAGTACGGCTACGGCTTACCTAACTGTACGGCCTACGCCTACGGAAGAGCTTATGAGATTTTAGGTTCCGCTCCAAAGCTTTCATGGAACGGCGCCGGTCAGTGGTATGATTATAACAAGAGCGGCGGCTATTACAAATACGGAAGCACACCGAAGCTCGGTGCGATTGCCTGCTGGTGCTACAGCGGCGGCGGACACGTTGCGGTTGTAGAAAAGATTGAAAACGGAACAATCACCATGTCAAACTCAGAGTGGGGCGGAAGAACCTTTTATCTTTCCACCGCGAAAACCACCGATCCTTTAGTCGGCGGCAACAGCTGGTGGACCTTCCAGGGATACATCTATATCCTTGATTCCGCTACTCCCGCACCATCGACTACATATAAAACAGGTATTTACCGCACAAACGTCGATGATTATTTGAACCTCAGATACCGCGCAGGTGTAGGTAACACTGTTCTCACAACAATTCCCGGCAACGTGAATATTACTGTAACCTCTCTGTATACAGAAACAAGCACAGGAATGGTTTGGGGATATACAACCTACAACGGAAAATCCGGTTGGGTCGCGCTTGAATACTGCGTATATGTATCTCCGCTTCCGACCACGGCACCAACCACGGCTCCGACAACCGCTAAGCCAACAACTCAGCCTACCACAGCGGCGCCGACAACGGCTGTACCGACAACAACAGAGCCAAAGGAGACTACTCCTGTTTACACAAACCCTTATGATGCGAATGTACCGATAGTTACCGAACCGCGAGAGGATCCGACAGACGAATATGTCGGCTTAGGAACAGGCGATGTAAATGCCGACGGTGATATTAACGTAAAGGACGCTACCCTCATTCAAAGGTATGTTGCGTATATGGAAGAACTCACGGTTGAACAAGTCGGCTGGGCAGACTTTGATTTTGACGGATTTGTTACAATTTCAGATGTTACTTCAATGCAGACTTTCCTTACATACTATAAAGATTATATGTAACTAAGCGGCAATAAAAAACTTAAACAGATATTAGCATATAATTTTGCATAGCAAGGCGGAGAGCGCAGTCAGCTTTGTGCTTGTCAAGCTCAAAACAAGGGTATGCACAATCAGATGCAATAATATTAAAGCGTTTTGTTGTTATTTATCATAAGAAAAGCTGATAATAAAATTTTCGGCGGTGAGCTTCTCACCGCCGATTTTTTTCATTATAGAAAAGTCTTTAACTCTGCCGTTTATCATAATCGGCAAATATTTGGATCGTTTACAAAATAATCGGTTAAACCTCAATTCCCGCCGCGATTCTCTGGATGATTGTAACGTCGGAAATTGTTATGAAGCCGTCGCCGTTCATATCGGCAACCGAGAGCGCTTCGTCGTCAAGCTCAATCAAAAGCGCGATGTGCTTTTGCAGGAGATACGCGTCGTTTACGTCAACAACGCCGTCAAGGTTAACGTCGCCCTGTTTTGGGGCGGATTTTTTTGTGATCGCTTTGATAACGAATGTACCGCCGATGTCGTCGTTGTTGTAGGTCTTGTACCAGTCGAGCGCGTCCATAATCTTGCCGTTAAAGCTGATGTAGCTATCGCCGGGCTTGCTGTCGTTTACGAACACAAACTCACTGTTGTTTGTACTTAGCCATTCGCCGACTCCGAGCGTAGCGTTGGTATTAATCGGTGAAGCATCAATTTTTACCGCTACCGAGCCCGACGCGTCAGGAACCTCAAAGTCCTCAAAATCGGCGCATATATATCCGGGAAACTCAACAGTAGAGCTGTACAGCTCAGTCCATTTTGAACTGTCGGGGTTTGGCGCTCCGTCCTTTTCGGGAACGTAGTAAACCGTATAGTTCGCGCCCTGACAGTAGGTTTCAAAAATCACCTTGTCAAGTGTGCGGAAATTACTGTCAAAATCAAAGCTCTCAAAAGCGGTAAGCTCGGTATCGTTTATATAGCTGAATTCGTATGTAGCGCCGTAAATCTCATTTTGCAGGAGCTTTTTGCTGCTGTCAATCGGTTCAAAGGACTTAATCTGATAGGTCGGCTTGTATTTTGAGTCGTTAAAAATATCCCTGTCCTCGTATGAAATCCAAAAATATCCCTTGTCATTGTAGCTTGTGCCCCAGCTGTTCTTAATCAGCCAGGCGCCGTCGTTTTGCGGAAGGGTGTTAAAGTTTTCTTTTGAGTAGTTATCGTCCCAGCCGACAACCTCGATTGCGTGTCCGGCATATCCGCCCGAGTAGGTCGGCGGCACATAGTAGGACTTTTGATCTTTGCTCAGGCAGCTTGTTACGTTCGAGTAATAGCCGCTCACTCCGCCGCTTTCCATAATCGCCTGCTTAATAGAATCGGGATTTTCTTTGTACAGGTACTTGATTGAGGTAACTCCGTAGCCCGCAAGGTCGGTCGCGAGCATTTCGGGAGCAGTTGAAATCAGGTCAAGACCTGCAACCTTGCTCATCTCAACTCCGCCCTGCCAGGATGTGAAGTATCCGGGCATAATTTTTGCGCGACCGGCGTCGTAATACTTACGAATCCAGCCTTTGTTGTCTTCGCGGGTGCTTCCCCAGATATTCGCGTGGTCGGGCGACATACTCTCTGTGCTGATTCCGTTTCTGAGCAGCAGAGATTCATAGGTCGCGAGCGCGCCGTATACCCAGCAGTCGTTGTAAAGCTGGCGTTTTACTTCGGTAACATAGCCGAGGTCAAGCGAGCTGTAGTAGGACGGCAGGCTTTCCGCTCCGACAGGTTCTCCGCTTTTGGACTGAGCCAAAGTCACGGGTGGAGCCGAGGCGGTTTCTTCCTCGTCAATCACGGCGGCAGACGCGGAAAATCCAAGCGATAAAATCATCAGCGCGCTGACAGCGGATGCGGAAACAGATTTTAATATTTTTTTATTTTTTTTCATAATAATTCCTCTTGAGAAATAAAATTGTTGCTTGCCGGAAAATAATATGTTCGCAGGGCGCAGGGGACCGCGCGGCGCCTTGAAATTTATTACTTTATATTATACCAAATAAATCCCGAGATGTAAAGAATAAATAATTTGCCAAACGCAAAGAATATCAGTGTAATTTGTGAACAAAGGACTGATATTATGTATCTCAGAACCGACCTTGCGGTAGAGGCGCGGGAAATCGCGGGAGACAGAGTAAGCGGAGTTGATTATAAGACCTACTCCGAAAACGGACTTTCAATATCGCGTATGACGGTAAAAACCGAAAAGGCAAAGCAAATCCTCGGCAAGGAAATGGGAACATATATCACAATCTCGCTGCCGTCGCTGACAGACAATTTTTCTGCGGCGGACGAGCGGCTTGTTACAATCGGAAAAGAGATCAGGCGGCTGCTGCCTGTCAACGGTTTGATTTTGGTGGCAGGGCTCGGCAACGAGGAGATTACACCCGACTCCTTAGGTCCCAAAACGGCTCTCAAAGTGCTCGCAACGCGCCATATTTCGGGAGAAATCGCGCGCGCCTCGGGGCTTGACAGGCTCAGACCTGTGGCTGTAATGAATACAGGAGTAACAGGGCAGACGGGAATTGAAACAGGCGAGTACATTCTCAGCGTTGTCAAGCGAATCCGCCCGAACGCAGTTGTGGCTGTTGACGCGCTCGCGTCACGCAGGCTCGAACGTCTCGGCACTACTCTGCAAATCAGCGACGCGGGGATTTCGCCGGGCGCGGGAGTGGGGAACCACCGCACAAAAATCGACAGGGAAACCATAGGCGTTCCCGTAATCTCGGTCGGAGTACCGACCGTTGTTGACGTTCAGACCCTCGCGGGTGATTTGCTCGGCGGCGGTCTCGGCGATAATTCGGAAAAGCTGCCGAGGCTTTGCAAGAGTATGGTGGTGATTCCGCGCGAGATTGATTTGCTCACCGAGCGCGCCTCGCGCCTGATAGGATTCGCGCTGAACGCCGCGCTTCAGGATCGCTTCGAGCTTGAGGAGCTTGTATCGCTGATGTAATAAACCGCCCGCGGCAGAGCATATAATACTATTATCAAATAATATCCTTTAACATTTGTTGTGTTAAATGATTTTAATTGAAAACAGTATAAATATGTATATACTTATGTGTTTTAAGGTGGTAATGTGAAAATCAAAGGGAAAGCGGTCAAGCTGCTCAAAACTTTTTTGGCGTTCGCGCTTGTGATTCTGGCGGCGTTTTGTGTGCTGCGGCGTTTGCCGGAGTGCTTCGATCCCCAAAGCGGAGCGCTTGCAGCGGCGGCGTTCACGCTTACGGACGGAATTTATATGGCTCAGGCAGGAACAGAACCGACCGAGGCGGAGAAAACGGCGTTTCAGCCCGATACCGAGCCCGCTGACGAAAAACAGGGCGCTGCCTTGCCGCCGCGGCAAAATCAAAACCGCGACAAGTCTAATTATTACGACAGCTATTCCAAACACAGCGGCGAGCAAAAGCTTGAGGTAGCCCAAAAGCAAATCGGCTTTGACGGAACGGCGGTGGGCGAAAGCTGCGTAAAGAATAAAACAGGGCTTAATTTTGACTTTGAAAGTCTGCTCAGCGCTCCGCTGACCTTTAAAACCCAAAAGGACAGCGACGAGCCGCAGGTGCTGATTTACCACACCCACACAAGCGAGGCGTATCTTGACGAGAGCGTAGATTATTTTTATGAGAGCTACTATTCGCGCACCCAAAATCCTGATTTCAGCGTGGTGGCGGTAGGCAACAAAATTGCCGAGGAGCTTGAAAAAAACGGAATAAAAACCCTGCACGATACCACAATCCACGATTCTACATACAACGGCTCATACGACCGAAGCGCGCAGACGGTGGAGGCGGATATGTCAGAGCACGGCTCAATCAAGGTTGTGCTCGACATTCACCGCGACGCTATAGGAACGGACGAGCGCAAGGTAAAGCCTGTTTTTGAGTACGGAGGACAGCAGGCGGCGCAGATTATGGTGCTTTCGGGCTGCGATTACTACGGAGAAAGAGACTTTGACAACTGGCAGAACAACCTCAACTTCGCGCTTAAAATTCAAAACACAGCCGAGCAAATGTACCCCGGAATGGTTCGGCCGCTGAACTTCGACTTTTTCGCCTACAATGAGTATATCTGCGACGGTTCTCTGCTGATAGAAGTAGGCTCCGACGCGAATTCAATCGACGAAGCCGAACTGACGGGCACGCTGCTCGGAAATGTACTGTCGCGGGTACTGACTTAAAATAAAAAGTAAAAATAATGCCGATATAAAACAAAACTCTTGCAATAGCACCCATATTTTGTTATAATATTTATATATGTCACAATATGTCACTTATCACAGCATTCGTGAGGAATCAATATGAAGTACAAAAAGCTTATTTCAAGAGCGCTCGCGGTCATTTTCGGTATTATGCTTGTGGTGTTCGGCACTGTAGGAGTTTTAGCGGATAACGATGAAAGCTCCGGCGGCGAAGAGCCTGTTCAAACCGAGCAGTCGGATCTAGAGCCCGAAACATTGGCGCCTGAGCCCGAAACGGCAGAGCCCGAACCCGAGACATTAGCGCCCGAGCCCGAGCCCGAGACAGAGGAGACTGTGACGGAATACGTCGCGCCCGAAACCGAGCAAAGGCAGGAGGAAACCACCGTTGCCGAGCAGGAAACTCAGGAAATTATAAACCGCGTTGACAATTCAAACACAGGCGCAACCGAGTTTTTTGTTCCGCCGACGGTTCCCAAAACCGTAAGCCAGAAGTCGTACACAACAAACTACGCCTTCGGAATCACATCGTGGATTTGCGTCGCCGTGGGAACAATCGTTATCATATCGGTTCTCGTTAGCACCAAGGCGAGCGGAAGAAGGAACAATCAGGGTATATGAGTTTCACTAAAATCGGAGGCGTAAGCATCGCTTCAAAGGCTTTGCTCGCGCCGATGGCGGGAGTCAGCGACCGCGCGTACCGCGAGCTTTGCGTAAGCTGCGGCGCAGGTTATTGCGTCAGCGAGATGGTAAGCTCCAAGGCGCTTTCATTTAAGAGCAAAAAGAGCGAGGAGCTTATGGATATATCCCGCGAGGAGCGTCCGTGCGGAATCCAGATTTTCGGCGACGAGCCTTCCTGTATGGCGGACGCGGCTCTCAGCGCGATGAAAAACAATCCCGATATTATCGACATAAATATGGGCTGTCCCGCGCCTAAGATAAGCGGCAGCGGCAGCGGCTGCGCGCTGATGAAGAATCCAAAGCTCTGCGGAGAGATTGTCAGCGCGGTTGTAGCGGCGTCGAACGTTCCTGTAACCGTAAAAATCCGCAAGGGCTGGGACGACGACAGCGTAAACGCGCTCGAAGTCGCCAAAATCTGCGAACAGGCGGGAGCGGCGGCAATCACAATTCACGGCAGAACCCGTCAGCAATACTACAAGCCTCCCGTAGATTACGACATTATCCGTCAGCTAAAGCAGGCTGTAAGCATTCCGGTAATCGCGAACGGAGATATTGACTCCGCTGAAAAGGCGGCGTATGTTCTCGAGCGCACGGGCTGCGACTTTGTTATGGTCGGGCGTGCGACGCTCGGCAATCCGTGGATTTTTTCTCAGATAAATTCCTACCTCGAAAATCCCGAAAAACCGCTGTATTATCCAACGCTTGAGGAAAAGCTCGACGTGATGTGCTCCCACATTGAAAAAATGGTCGAGTACAAGGGCGAGTACATCGCCATGCGCCAGGCGCGCAAGCTTGTAATGGGCTATTTTAAGGGGATTCACGGCGCCGCTTCGCTAAGGAACGAGGCGGGGAAAATCACCACGCTTGACGATTTATACGCGCTGAAGCAAAAGGCTCAGGGCTGTACATACACAAATAAATAATTTTCAAGTAAAAATACATAAAGGGGAAGTTAAAAATGAGTGAATTAACAAACATAGCGGCACTTGAATATCTTAAAGAGTACGATCCGTCTGTCGGAAACGCAATGGAGGACGAGCTTAAAAGGCAAAGACGCAACCTTGAGCTTATCGCCAGCGAAAATATCGTTACTCCTGCCGTTATGGCGGCAATGGGAAGCCACCTTACAAACAAATACGCCGAGGGTTATCCCGGAAAGCGTTACTACGGCGGCTGCGAGTGCGTAGACGTTGTAGAGGAAATCGCGCGTCAGCGCGCCTGCGAGCTTTTCGGCGCGGAGCACGCCAATGTTCAGCCCCATTCGGGCGCTCAGGCAAACACTGCGGTTTACTTTGCTATGCTCGAACCCGGCGATACCGTAATGGGTATGAACCTCAACGAGGGCGGACACCTCACCCACGGCTCGCCTGTAAATATTTCGGGCAAGTACTTTAATTTTGTGCCCTACGGCGTCGACAGCGTAACTCACAGAATCAACTACGACAACGTGCTAAAAATCGCGAAGGAATGTAAACCCAAGATGATTGTCGCGGGAGCCTCCGCTTATCCGAGAATCATCGACTTCGCAAAGCTCAGAGAGATTGCCGACGAGGTCGGCGCTTACCTGATGGTAGATATGGCGCACATCGCGGGACTTGTCGCGGCGGGCGTTCACCCGAATCCTGTGCCTTACTGCGAATTTGTTACCACAACAACCCACAAAACTCTGCGCGGTCCGCGCGGCGGACTCATCCTCTGCCGTGAGGAGTACGCAAAGCAGATTGACAAGGCAATCTTCCCGGGAACCCAGGGCGGTCCGCTTATGCACACAATCGCCGCAAAGGCTGTTTGCTTCGGCGAGGCTCTCAAGCCCGAGTTCAAGGAGTACGGAGCAAAGGTCGTTTCAAACTGCAAGGCGCTTGCCGACGGACTGTTAAAGCGCGGCTGCAAGCTTGTTTCGGGCGGTACAGATAACCACGTAATGCTGCTCGACCTGCGCGATACCGACGTAACAGGCAAGGAGCTTGAGGCTCGCCTTGACGACTGCTACATCACCGTAAACAAAAACACAATTCCCGGCGAGCCGCGTTCACCTTTTGTCACCAGCGGCGTAAGAATCGGAACCGCGGCCGTTACAACAAGGGGACTTAACGAGGACGATATGGACCTTATCGCCGAGTACATCACCCTTGTGCTCAACGACTACGAGAACAGCAGGGACAAGGTAAGAGCAGGGGTAGAGGCAATCTGCAAAAAGTACCCGCTCTACGAATAATTCTATTATAGAAAATAAATCAAAAATGGGGAGCCGTTGCAGGCTCCTCTGTTTATAAGGATGAAGGCTATGCAAAAACCTTTGGCAGACAGGCTCAGACCAAAATCGTTAGATGATATTGTCGGTCAGCGGCATTTGCTCGGCGAGGACAAGCCGCTGAGGAAGATTATTGAAAGCGGAGAAATCCCGAATTTGATTTTCTACGGTCCATCCGGCGTGGGAAAAACCACACTTGCCACGTATATCGCCGACAAAACCAACAAAGCCCTGAAAAAGCTCAACGGCACAACAGCCTCAACCGCGGACATCAAGTCAGTTGTATCGGGGCTTGATACCCTTGAGGGCATAAACGGAATTTTGCTGTATCTTGACGAGATTCAGTATTTCAACAAAAAACAGCAGCAAACCCTGCTTGAATACATAGAAAACGGCAGTATTACGCTGATTGCCTCAACCACCGAAAATCCCTATTTTTATGTGTACAACGCGATTTTAAGCCGTTGCACGGTATTCGAGTTTAAGTCGGTCGAGCCCGGCGAGGTGGAAAAGGCGGTAAGGCGCGCCGCAAGGGAGCTCGGAGAAGAGCAGTCTGTCACCATTGAGCTTCTCGGCGACAGCGCGAAAAAAATCGCCGTCGGCTGCGGCGGAGACGTTCGCAAGGCGCTCAACGCGCTTGAGCTTGCGGCTATCGCGACAGACGTCACCGACGGAGTAAAAAGGATTACTCCCGAAACTGTTTCTCAGCTTGTTCAAAAAAGCTCAATGCGATATGACAAGGACGGAGACGAGCACTATGACATTGTTTCGGCATACCAAAAGAGTATGCGCGGTTCGGATTCGGACGCGGCTTTGCATTACCTCGGCAGACTGCTTGAGGCAGGGGATTTGCCCAGCGCCTGCCGCAGACTGATGGTATGCGCCTGCGAGGACGTAGGTCTTGCTTACCCTCAAATTATCCCGATTGTAAAATCCTGCGTGGACATCGCTCAGGCGGTCGGGCTCCCCGAGGCGAGAATTCCGCTTGCGGACGCGGTAATAATGGTGTGCAACGCGCCAAAGTCAAACTCGGGAGCAATGGCGATAGATATGGCTTTGGGCGACATCCGCAAGGGCAATTCGGGACCTGTTCCGCGTCAGCTTCAAAACAAGCATTTTGACGGAGAGGACAACCAAAACAAGGGACAGCACTATATTTATCCGCACGACTACCCAAACCATTACACCTATCAGCAGTATCTGCCCGACGCGATTAAGGACAGAAAATATTATAAATACGGCGACAACAAAAACGAACAGGCGTTCAAAAACTACTGGGATAAAATTAAATAAAATTCGGAGCGGCGTGCCCGCTCCTTTTCTTATATAACAAAACCCCGGGGAGCTAAAGCTCCTGCGGTGAGGTTGCCTCGTCGCAGCCGATATCAAGCGAGCTTGCGCCGGGCTTTACTACGGTTAAAAAGAAAATGTTTATGTGTAAAATGAACAAAAAACAGCCTGCTTTTTTGGCATATAAAAAAAGATTAAATTCTAAATTAGAAAAATTATATATCTTGAATATTGTAAACTATAATAGTAGAATGCGGAAAAAGGTATTTTCGCTAAAATCCAAGTTTGGAGGGACATCTTTATGGCAAAAAAACAACACAAATTTTTATGTCTGGTGCTATGCTTAGCCCTGATTCTTTCAGCGGTTATTGTTGGTTCGGTAAGCGCCTTCGCCTCAACGGGCGATACCGTTTATGTCAGAGCAAACAACGGCTGGAGCACGCTTTACTGCTATATGTGGAGTGACAGCTTGGGCAATAACGCAAGCTGGCCGGGTGTGAAAATGACAAAGGTGGAGGACGGCGTTTATTCCTACACCCTGACAAAAGATTTTGATATGGTAATCTTTAACAACGGAAACAACGGAAGCGGAAACCAAACAGCTGACCTTTCCTATCCCGGTTCAAACGGAAAGATTTATGACCTGAATGCAGGCAGCTGGTCGGATTACAGCGGCGCGAGTCAGACAACAACCGCTGCCGGAACGACAAGCGCGGCTCAGACCACAACTCAGTCAGCGACGACTCCGTCAACCGATTCCTACACGGTTTATTACAAGAATTCAAGCAACTGGTCAACTCCGTATTGCTATATGTGGAACAGCGCCACTGATTCAAACGGCTCATGGCCCGGCAAGGCTATGACACTTGTTGGCGATGGCGTTTGGAGCTACACGGCGTCCAAAAACTACGCCAACTGCATTTTCAGCAACAACGGTTCAAGCCAGACCTCTGACCTTACCGCAAAATACGGCTATATCTACGACGGAAGCTGGACGGTTTACGACACAAGCGACCTTCAGGTTAAGTCCTATACGGCCGATCCTGCCAGCGACATCTATACGGATATGCAGGTTACACTCAGCGCCGAGGCTGTTAACAAAAGCGGCAAGGCGGTTTACTACAAGTTCTCTGTAACCAACGCAAGCGGCGGAACCTCAGTAATCTCCGATTACAGCACGACAAGCTCTGTTGTATGGACTCCCGCGACCGTCGGAAAATACACAATTAAATTTGACTTCAAGGACGCCGCGGGCAACGAAAACAACCGTTCGCTCAGCCTTGAGGTAAAGGACGACTCGGCTCTTGTAAAGCCCATCATCAAGAGCGTAGTTCCCGCAAACCTTAACATCATCAAGGTAGGCGCGACCACAACGGTGAACGTTAGCGCGGGCGGCGGACAGACAGGAACCAACCTGCTGTTCTACAAGTATGTTGTAACCGATCCGAACGGCGTTCAGAACACACCGTACTACACCCTTAACAACACCTACAGCTTCAAGCCCACAATGCTTGGCAACTACGTTGTTAACGTGTACGTTCAGGCTTCCGACAACACAACGGTCAACAAGACCTACACCTACACAGCAACCTCAGACGGACCTATCCCCACCGAGCCCACCACGGCGGCTCAGCCCACCACGGCGGCTCAGCCTACTACCGCGGCTCCCCAGCCGACTACACAGAAGGTGACAGATCCTCAGCAGCCGACTACTATACCTTCAAC
Source organism: uncultured Ruminococcus sp. (assembly GCA_905235295.1). Lineage (GTDB taxonomy): Bacteria > Bacillota > Clostridia > Oscillospirales > Acutalibacteraceae > Ruminococcoides. Next base: position 13,233 of record CAJOLF010000016.1, read on the forward strand.
ATACCAGAAGGGCGACGCTAACCTTGACGGCAAGGTTGATATCAAGGATGCAACGTATATTCAGATGCATGTTGCGGAGTACGATGAATGTAAGTACATCATCGTTTCTGTAGCTGATATGAACAACGATAATATCATTACGGTATCGGATGCGACGCTGATTCAAATGATGCTCTTGGATTAACGTTTTTCGGGAGGTTAAACGCAAATGACTAATATTAAAAAGATTCTGGCTGTTCTGCTTGCTGTGCTTGTAGCGGCTTCTATCGGAATAATCTCAACCTCCGCGGCAGTGACCTCTGAGGATTCGGAAACCGTATCCGCTAACGAACAGATTATTGTTCACGTACAGCAGGAAGGACTTACTCAGCCATATATTTATCTTTGGAACTCGCTTCCGACCAATGACGCGATGTCCAAAAGCTATCCGGGCGAAAAAATGACAAGCTCGGGCGACTGGTTCAACTATACAATCAAAAACGTTACAAAGGTTAACGCGATTATCACCGATGCAGACGGAAAGCAGTATTCAAAGGAGCAAAAGCTCACAACCGCTTCGGGAGCTACCCAGGAGTGGTGGTATACAAACGGCAAATGGTCAAAGTACGATCCCGACCAAACCGACCCGATTGACAGCTCCGACCCGCGCGAGGAAACGCTTTACTTTGTAATGACAACACGTTTTTATGACGGCGACACCGGCAACAATGTTCATTGCTGGGACGATTCAACCGCCAACAATCCCGACTCCGACCCGGCGTGGAGAGGTGATTTCAAGGGACTTGCCGAAAAGCTCGACTATATCAAGGCTCTCGGCTTTACCGCAATTTGGGTAACTCCCGTAGTTACCAACGCTTCGGGTTACGACTATCACGGTTATCACGCGATGGATCTCGGCACTGTTGACTACCGTTACGAAAGTGACGATTTCACCTACGAGGATCTTATCCGCGAGGTTCATCAAAAGGGTATGAAGATTTTTCAGGATGTTGTTTTTCAGCACACAGGCAACTTCGGCGAAGCTTACTTCTGCAACCTTTTTGAAAAGGATACAACCAAGGATTTATCAAGCCTTGAGGATTCAATGATTCCCACCGACCTGCTTCTCAGCACCTACGGACTCAAGTCCGCGGATGAATACTGGGCTCAGCAGCCGGGAATACAGTATCAGCAAAGGCTCAACCTTATGAAGAACGTAACCTTCTCGGGCGATAACGGCAACTCCACAGGCGGAATTCCCGAGGCAAGGGATTACGAAACCCGCAAGCTTTCAAACAGCGATATTTACAATGCCAACAACTACTATCATTCGGGTTATTTCCAGAGCGTAAACTGGGACGACTGGACAGGAAAATATTGCCAGATCGCCGGCGACTGCGTAGACCTCAATACCGAGAATCCCGCCGTTGCCGAGTATGTGGTAGATTCCTACAGCAAATACATTGATATGGGTGTTGACGGCTTCCGTGTTGACACCGTAAGGCACATCCCGCGCGTCGCGCTCAACCTTATGTTTAACGAGCAGCTTTATGACGCCGCGAAAGCCGCGAGCAAGCCTAACTTTATGATGTTCGGCGAAATCTGCACACGCTACACAGAGGTTTGGTACCGCGGTCACGCCGAGGAATCCGCTCCTTATTACACATGGAAAGAGAGCAACAGCAAGTGGGCTCAGAACTGGTCATGGGGCAGCAGTGCTGAAGACATAAACAGCAATATGAACCTTACATTTGACCACTATCTGCAGGAGGATAATCCGAGCAAACAGCCCACCTCCGATAACGCTTTCCTCAGCGGTATCAATTACCATACTCCCGACCGTTCGCAGGCTTCGGGAATGGAAGCTATTGACTTTACAATGCACAGAATGTTCGGTTCGGCGAACAGCGCGTTCGGCGTTGCAAAGAGCTCCGACAAATACTACAACGACGCTACATATAATGTAATGTATGTTGATTCTCACGACTACGCTCCCGAGCAGCCTGACGAAACAACACGCTTTACAGGCGGCACCCAGACATGGGCGGAGAACCTTGACCTTATGTTCACCTTCCGCGGAATCCCCTGCGTTTACTACGGCTCAGAGGTAGAGTTCCAAAAAGGCAAGACAATCGACAAGGGCACACTCATTTCTCTTGCTGATTCGGGCAGAGCTTACTACGGCGATTATCTTGAGGGCGATGTAACCGCGACAGATTTCAGCGAATACACCGCTTCGGGTAAGGTCAAGAATACTCTTGATTCAACACTTTCGCAGCATTTGATGAAGCTCAACGCTATCCGCCGCGCAATCCCCGCTCTGCAGAAGGGACAGTACACCACGTCATCAACCTATGTAAGCGGAGATATGGCTTATATCCGCCGCTACACCGAGGGCTCAACCGACAGCCTCGCGTGCGTAACAATTTCCGGCGGAGCTACCTTCAAGGGTATCCCCAACGGCAAATACATCGACGCAGTAACAGGTGATGTTCAGAACGTAACAAACAACACACTCACAGTTTCCTCCATTTCTAAATCAAATATGAGAGTTTATGTTTGCTGCGCGACAGGCTTTGAGGGTATCTCGGGCAAAATCGGCAACACTACAAGCTATCTAAAATAATTCTTATTAAGAAATATTAAAAAATAAGAGATAATGATTAGGCACTCGCTTAGTCATTATCTCTTTTGTTTATTGGCTCTCTGTTAAGGCTCTATGTCAATAGTTTGGGTAAACCCAAATAAAATGTTCTATGTCAAAGTTAGGATAATTCGGATAAAATAAAGTAGCTTAAAGGTCACTCGATAGCTTCAAAGCTTCCGCTTATTTTATGGACGCTCTGTCAGTAATTGGAATTTAAGGTCAAGCGATAACTTCAAAGCTTCCGCTTGTAAAAAAACAGGGTTCAGCCGTTTAGCTGAACCCTGTGGTATTTTATGCTTTTATCAGACTTCGAGATTCTTGATAGACTCAAATTCGTCTGTAATTTCCTTTGAAGGCTTCTTTGTAAGCAACGATACAATTACGTTTACAACAAGCGCGAGCGCAAAGCCTACAACAAGCGAGTAAAGACCGGTAGCGGCGTAGATTGTGTCACCGTTAATAAGCGGAATATAGTCCCAGGTAATAACGGTCATAGCGCCTACTGCCATACCGCTTACAGCGCCGGCAAGGTTTGAACGCTTCCAAAACAGCGCGAGCAGAACAACAGGACCGAACGCCGCTCCAAAGCCTGCCCATGCGTCGGAAACAAGTCCCATAATGCTGGAGTTTGGATTAAGAGCGATGATAAACGCGATAATCGCTACAACAACAACCGCGATTTTACCAACCCAAAGCGCCTTTTTCTCGGAAGCTTTTTTGTTGATAACTCCCTTGTACATATCCTCGGAAACTGCCGAAGCGGTAACGAGAAGCTGGCTGTCCGCGGTCGACATAATCGCCGCGAGAATACCGCAAAGGAAGATACCGCCAATGAAAATCAGAACTCCGTTGCCGGAGAAAATCTGCTGAATCAAACGGATAAACGCTGTCTCGCTGTTTGTGCCGTCAAGCTGATTTGTAAGGAAAGCCCTCGCGATAAGACCGATAAGGCAGGAAGCTGTGAGCGAGATAACAACCCAGGCAATAGCGATTTTCCTTGACTTTTTAACCTCCTGCTCGTTTTTGATAGCCATAAAGCGGATGATAATGTGAGGCATACCGAAGTATCCGAGTCCCCATGCGAGGCTTGAGATAATCGACACGGCGGAAACATTAGAGCCGTCGTCGTTTTTAAAGAAGTTGATGAAATTCGAGGGGTTCTGAACTCCCTTTGCCGTCAGAGCTTGCGAGAAGCCGGTGTCCCAAGTGAGAATGGAGTAAGCGATAATCGGCACAGCCAAAATTGCCACGAGCATCAAAAGTCCCTGAATAAGGTCGGTTGTGCAAACCGCCTTAAAGCCGCCCATAAACGTGTAAACAAGAATTACAACCGTGGCGATAATCAAACCGATAAGGTAAGCGTTTTGGTCCATCTGACCGTTTACGCCGTGACCGAACAGCGTCGCGAAAAGCTTCGCGCCCGAGCTGAACGCCGAGGCGGTGTAAACTGCGAAGAATATGGCGATAATTACAGCCGAAACAATCTTGATTATTCCGTGCTTATCGCGGTAGCGGTTCTGGAAAAAGCTCGGTATTGTCAGCGAGTTGCCCGCGACAATCGTGTATTTCCTCAGCCTTGAAGAAACTATGTACCAGTTGAGGATTGTACCAATCAGCAGACCTACGGCAATCCATACCTCGCCTGTACCGGCAAGATAGATTGATCCGGGCAAGCCCATAAGCAGCCATCCGCTCATATCGGAAGCCTGAGCCGACAGCGCCGCTGTCCAGCCGCCGAGGTTACGTCCGCCGAGGAAGTAATCCTCGTTGTTTTTTGTTTTTCTTGAGTAAACAAAGCCGATTATAATCATAATTAACATATAAACGGCAAACGCGCTCAAGACAATGATGTTTTCTGTTGTCAAATTGTTCCCTCCTGAATTAAGTAACCACTCAAATTTTATGTGACATATCAATTTTTGTGATTACGGTTCAATTTTCACATCAGTATTTTAGCATATTAAAGCAGATAAATCAAGATAAATAGCAATAAATGTAAAAATTTAGCGGCAAAATCCGCATATTATTAAAAATCCCTTCTCAATAACGGCGCAGCGGTTGATTTAATCGGCAAAAAGTATTATAATAAATTCAGTTATGTGAGCATAATAATTCTTAATTGGAATTAAAATATATTATCGAAAGGATTTCTCAATGAATTTTGTCAAGAGAACCTGGGCGGAGATTTCGCTCGACGCCGCAAAACATAATTTTAACGAGATAAAAAGCAAGGTAAACCCTGCCAAAATCTGCTGTGTAGTCAAAGCGGACGGTTACGGTCACGGCGCGGTAGAGCTTGCGCGTGTTTATGAGGAGCTTGGCGCGGACTTTTTTGCCGTGTCAAATATCGACGAGGGAATTGAGCTCAGGGATGCAGGATGCAAGCTGCCGATTCTGATTTTAGGCTACACTCCCGTAAACGACGCGGCAGGGCTCGCAAAATACAATATCTCTCAGGCGGTTTTTTCGCTCGGCTACGCAAGGGCGCTGTCCGACGAATGCCGGAAAGCGGGCGTAAAGGTAAAAATTCACATCAAGGCGGATACGGGAATGAGCCGAATCGGTTTTATGTGCCAGCAGTTTCCGCGTGATGATTATTCTATAAAAGAAATATGCGAAGCCTGCAATCTTCCGAATCTCATACCCGAGGGCTTGTTTACTCACTTCTGCGTTTCCGATGAGGGCGACGAGGGCAGAGAGTTCACGCAAAAGCAGTATGAGAATTTTATCCGCGTTAAATTCGGTCTTGAAGAAGCGGGGCTGAATTTTGACGTATGCCATTGCTCAAACAGCGGCGCTATTGAGGATTATTCCACAACCTACTGCGATATGGTCAGAGCAGGTATTATCCTCTACGGGCTCGCTCCGTCGCCAAAGCTTTTCGGCAAGCTCAATTTGATTCCGGCAATGACGCTCAAAACCTCTGTCGCGTATGTCAAAAAGCTGAAAGCGGGAGCGGATATTTCCTACGGAAGAACCTTTACCGCAAAAAAGGATATGAAAATCGCCACGGTGCCGATTGGTTACGCCGACGGCTATGTCCGCGCCAACGCGAAGGACGGATATATGCTGGTAAACGGACAAAAGGCGAAAATAGTCGGCAGAATATGTATGGATCAAACAATGCTTGACGTGACCGATATTGATGACGTTGAGCAGGGCGACGAGGTAGTTGTTTTCGGCACCGGAGAATCCGGAGAGCCTACCGCGGATATAATCGCGAAAAACACAGATACCATCAATTACGAGGTCGTTTGCCTTGTCGGCAAGCGAGTGCCCAGAGTGTACTACAAAAACGGTGTAATTACGGATGTGATGTATAAGCTATGAGAATTTTGGTTGTTGACGGAAACAGCATTGTTAACCGCGCGTTTTACGGAATCAGACCGCTCACCAACAAGGACGGTCAGTTTACCCATGCAATTTACGGCTTTTTGACAATGCTCAATAAAATTCAAAATGAAGAAAACCCCGACGCGGTGGCAATCGCTTTTGACCTCAAGGCGCCCACCTTTCGTCACAAGGCGTACAGTCTCTATAAGGCAAACCGCAAGGGTATGCCGCCGGAGCTTGCCTCACAAATGCCGCCGCTAAAGGAGCTGCTTACGCTCCTCGGCTACCATATTGTCACCTGCGAGGGTTATGAGGCAGACGATATTCTCGGCACCTTTGCCGCCGCCTGCGACAACAGCGGAGACGAATGTATAATCGCCACAGGAGACCGCGACAGCCTGCAGCTCGCGTCCGGCCAAACAAAAATCCACCTCTGCACCAACAGGCAGGACATCATTTACACTCCGCAGAAGATTATGGAGGATTACGGCGTAACCCCTGCCGAACTGATAGAGATTAAGGCGATTCAGGGCGACGCCTCGGACAATATCCCCGGAGTGGCGGGAATCGGACCTAAGGGCGCAGGAGAGCTGATTCAAAAATACCACAGCGTAAGCTATATTTACGACCACATCGACGAGCTTGACATCAAGGACGGAGTTCGCAAAAAGCTGATTGCCTCAAAAGAAAACGCAATTTTAAGCCGTATGCTCGGAGAAATCTGCCGTACCGTGCCGATAGATACCACGCTCAGCGGCTATACCGTTGAGATTAAAGACAAAAAGAAGTGCGCCGATTATATGGCGAAGCTTGAATTATTTTCTTTATTAGAAAAATACGGTCTCGCGGATATTCCTCAGACCGCCCGGTCGGAGGGCGAAACCCAAAAGCTTGAGGTTATTGAAAATGCCGATAATATTCCTTTAGAGAATATTAATGAACTGTATTTTAATTTTGAAATTTCCGATAAAGAATTAAAATCCTTTGCCGTGCTTTCGGACGGAAAGGTTCTTACAAGCACCGACAGGGAGCTGTTTGACAGTATTCTCAAAAACGGCAATATAAAAAAGTACACGCGAAACAGCAAGGCGCTGTTCGCCTACGCCGACAAAAACGGCTTTGAAATCAGCGGACTTGAGTTCGACACCGAGCTTGCCGCGTACCTTCTCAATCCGTCCGAAAAGGACTATTCAGATGAAAATTTGTGTATGATTTACGACGCAGCCCTTCCTGCCGCGGAAAACGAAGGTCAAAAGCCTTACCGCGCTTTGGCGGTTTACGACAAGCTTTGCCGAAAACTCGGGAATGAGATAGAGGCAAACGACCAGCACAAGCTGCTTTATGAGATAGAAATTCCTCTCGCTAATGTTCTCGCAAAGATGGAAAACGTTGGCTTTGCGGTGGACAGGCAGGGTATCGCCGACTACGGCGCGGTTCTCTCGCAACAGATTGCGGAGCTTGAAGCCTCAATTTACGCCGAGGCGGGCGGAGAATTTAACATCAACTCTCCCAAGCAGCTCGGCAAGGTTTTGTTTGAGGATTTGGGCTTGCCCGTAAAGAAAAAGACAAAAAGCGGTTACAGCACCAACGCCGAGGTGCTTGAAAGTCTTAGGTACGAGCATCCGATTGTCGATATGGTTCTCAGCTACCGCGCGCTCGCGAAGCTCAATTCAACCTACTGCGAGGGCTTGCTAAAGGTGATAGCGCCCGACGGCAGGATTCACTCCAGCTTTAATCAGACAGAAACCCGAACGGGCAGAATCAGCTCTACCGAGCCGAATCTTCAGAACATTCCCGTTCGCACGGAGCTCGGCAGAGAAATGCGAAAGTTTTTCTGCGCGCGTGACGGCTGGGTTTTGGTTGACGCGGACTATTCCCAAATTGAGCTTAGGGTTCTCGCTCATATTTCAGGCGATAAAAATATGATAGAGGCATTCAAAAATAACGACGATATTCACGCGATTACCGCTTCACAGGTGTTCAATATGCCGCTTGAAATGGTAACTCCGCTTATGAGGAGCCGCGCAAAGGCGGTAAACTTCGGAATTGTTTACGGAATCGGCGCGTTCTCGCTCGGCAAGGACATCGGCGTTTCAACGCGCGAGGCGTCGCAGTATATCAAAAATTATCTCTCCCATTACAGCGGAGTTGACGAGTATATGAAGCGCGTGGTTGAGCGCGCAAAGCTTGACGGCTACGTGGAAACGATGTTTGGCAGAAGGCGCTATCTTCCCGAGCTGAGCACAGGCAAGGCGATGATGAGGGCGTTCGGCGAGAGAGTCGCGAGGAATATGCCGATTCAGGGCACAGCGGCGGATATAATCAAAATCGCCATGGTAAGGGTAAACAGAAGGCTTGAAAGCGAAAAGCTGCGGTCAAGGCTGATTTTGCAGGTTCACGACGAGCTGATTGTTGAGGCTCCCGTTGAGGAAAGCGAGCAAGCCGCGAAAATACTTCAGGAAGAAATGGAAAACGCTGTTCGGCTGAGCGTTCCGCTCAAAGCCGACGCGGCAATAGGAAAGACGTGGTATGATGCAAAAGGATAGGTGCGTAGCGTTCGTCTGCACAGGAAACACCTGCCGAAGCCCGATGGCAGAGGCGATTTTTAATAAATTAGCTGACGAAAAAGGCTTGAACGTCGGCGCGGTAAGCTTTGGAATGGCTGCCCCGAACGGCGTGCCGGTATCGCTTAACTCGCAAAAGGTCTGCGAGGAAATCGGAATCGACCTCAGCCAAAAGAAAGCCAGCTTTATTTTTAACTACGATATTTCACAGTTTGAGCGTTTCTACTGTATGTCTGAGGAGCACGCGAAAATGCTGACGGATTTTTGCTCGGTTCCCACGGAAAAAATCACGGTGATGAACATATCCGACCCGTTCGGCGGAAATATTGACGTGTACAGACAGTGCAGGGATGAAATTTATAATTCTGTAAAAGAAATAATCAAAGAGTATGAAGATAGTAAAACTGACTGAGGAGTACCTTGACGGCGTGCTGAAAATTGAAAACGAGTGTTTTTCTCACCCTTGGTCGCGCCAAAGCCTTGAAAACGAGCTGAACAACCCGGCGTCGGTGTTCTTTGCGGCGACGGAAAATTCAGAGGTTATCGGCTACATCGGTATGAGCGCGGTGATTGACGAGGGCTATATCTTCAACGTGGCTGTCACGGAAAATTACAGGCGAAAGGGAATCGGCTCGGCGCTGATAAACGAGCTTGTCACCTATTGCCGGAAGAACAACTTTGCGTTTGTCACGCTCGAGGTTCGCGAAAGCAACCGCGGCGCTGTTTCTCTTTACTCCGATTTTGGGTTTATTAAGGTGGGAGAGAGGGCAAATTACTACCGCGATCCCGCCGAGAACGCCGTATTAATGACAAAATTTTTTTGATACGGCAAAGCACTTTTGAAAAAGGAAGAAATAAAATGCGAATTTTAGCGATAGAATCATCATGCGACGAAACCGCGGCGGCGGTTGTAGAGGACGGAAGGCAGGTGCTTTCGTCGGTTGTGGCTTCCCAGGTTGAGGAGCACAGACTGTACGGCGGAGTAGTGCCGGAAATCGCTTCTCGCCGTCACGCGGAGGCAATCACTCCCGTTGTCCGTCAGGCGCTCGCGGATTCGGGGCTTACGCTTGAGCAAATTGACGCTTTAGCGGTAACTTACGCTCCGGGACTTATCGGCGCGCTGCTTGTCGGGGTTAATTTTGCCAAAGGGCTCTCGCTCTCAACAGGTCTGCCGCTTATCCCCACGCACCACCTGCGCTCGCACATAGCGTCCAATTATATTTCTAATAAAGAACTAAAGCCGCCGTTTCTCTGCCTTGTTGTTTCGGGCGGTCACAGTCATATCGTTATGGTTGAGGACTACACCAAGATGAAGATTATCGGCAGAACCCGTGACGACGCGGCGGGGGAGT
>CAJOLF010000017.1 GCA_905235295.1 uncultured Ruminococcus sp.
GTACTTTTTAGTGTGTACTCACTGTAATTTATTGAGTATTTTTCTACTCAAAGTCATTACGGGTTTCTTCTTTCCTTATTGTTCAATTTTCAAGGTTCTATGCACATTTTGGGGTAATTTTAGACGCTCAAAAAGAGCGTAGCGCCCCAACAGTGCAAGTGATATTATACATCACCGCTCCTTTTTTGTCAACACTTTTTTTGATTTTTTTACCATTTTATTCTGCTCAAATTTTATTGATAATAATTGTTTTCTATTTTAAATACAACTATTCATAAATCATACGGAATTTAAAATACATTCTTATTATTTAATTTCCGACAAAGAATATTGTGTTTTTAAATAATAGAACGTGTTTTTGTTTGGCGAATATACACAAAAATATTTTTAAAAACAAAAAAGTATAGACTTTTTAAAATTTTATGTTATTATATAATTACATAAAAGAAATAAGAATCTTTTATGGATGGCAAATACTGAGGTGAGAAGATTGAGCTGCAATAGAATTGTTACCATTACAAGGCAGTACGGCTCGGGTGGACACGAGATTGGCGAACTGCTGGCCGAAAAGCTTGGGATTGGCTTTTATGACAAGGAGTTAATTTCTATTGCCGCGAAGGAAAGCGGAATTTCTCCCGAGGTATTTGAAGCAGCGGATGAAAAAGCCGGCAACAGCCTGCTTTATTCGCTTTCCGTAGGTCTTTATAATTACGGAAACGGTTTTTCGTCATCAATGGGCGATTTACCTGTTAACGACCAGCTCTACATTCTACAGCACAAGATAATTAAAGAAAAATCAGAGAGTGAAAATTTTGTGGTAGTCGGAAGATGCGCCGATTACGTTTTGAAAGACAAAGAAAACGTTGTTAAAATTTATATTTACGCTGATTTGGAGAGCAGAATTAACAGAGCCGTTGAAAGAAAAGACATTGAGCCTGCCAGAGCAAAGCAGGCGGTTTTGAAGGCTGATAAAAACAGAGCCAACTACTACAGCTTTTATTCGGGACAAAAGTGGGGTCAGGTTGACAACTACGATTTGTGTATCAACACAACCAACCTGAGCGCCGAGCTTGCCGCGGAATTGATTATTGATTATATTAATATTTTGGATAAAAAATAATCGGAATATTCTTTTCCCTCCTGAATATACTGTAACATTGAATATTTTTAAGGAGGTGAAAAAATGAAATTCGTCATTATGGATATTGATGATTTTATCTTCGGCAACGAGGAATGGCACGAGAGCGAAAGGTGAGCAGGTCTTGCTCTTTAATTAAGAATTTTAACTGAAACTGCTCTTTATGTGTTTCGTTGACATAAAATCAAAAGCAATACAAAAACTTTACGGGGTTACAAGAGATATTTTGTAACCCCGTATTCATTTGTGCCCCTAAAGCGGTTCGAGGGCATTTGACGCTTAGTATAATAACAATATATTCGGCAAAAGCAAAAATATTCCGATTATACTAATTTCAATTAAAATGCTTTAAACAGATGTTAAAAGATTTTTATTTGATAATAGTATTAATCCTCGTTGTTGATGAAAGAAATCGGGTCGGCGTTTGTGCCGTTAACCATTACCTCAACATGAATATGGTTTTTGTCGCTCGCCTCAAACGGAACCGTACCGACGGCTCCGATTTTGTCACCTTTTTTAACGGCGCTGCCCTTGCTGACCGAAATATCGCCGAGTCCGCGGTAAACGCAAACGACGTTGTTGACCGAGACTTCTACGGTTTTGCCCATCAGCTTGTCATCATAAACCTTTGTAACCTCGCCGTCGGACATTGAAAGGACATCATCGCCAAGCTCTGCCGCGAAGTCCACGCCCGTATGCGGCTTCCATACGTTGAGCGTTTTGTAATACACGCTGTCCTTGCTGTACTCGCGCAGAACGTTGCCGCCGTTTACAGGGAAGTTCAGGCTTATATCGGCGGAAAGCATCGTTTGAAGCGCGTCGTCGCTGTAGGTCGTTTTTTCCTTTGCCGGCGCAGTCGTCTCACCGGCGGTTGTCGGCTCATCATACTGCGCCAGCTCTGTCGGAAGCTCAGACTCCCCGGATTCGCTTTTATGATTAAATCCGATTGTCGGCTCGGGAATTGTGCCCGGAACGCCTGTGACAGGCTGATTGACCTGTTTTGCGCTTGAGGATTGGGGTATCTTTTGATTTGCTGAATTGGTTACGGTATTGTATGTTGAATATACCGCCATACAAACCGCTATAAGGCAGATTGAAAACGCGGTGTAAAAGCCGATTTTTTCTCGGCGGTTTTTTCTTTTTCTTCTTTCGCCGCTGTAATGTTTGCTCATAAAAAAGCACCTCCGCTGTTAGTATTGGCGAAGGCGCTGTTTTTTATTCTTTAAAATATAAATTATTCCAATACCTTGTAGCCCTGCGCCTCAACGGTATCCTTCAGAGCCTGAGCCGAAACGTCGGTACTCAGCGTAAGCTCCGCCGTGCCTGACTCGTGGCTGACCTCGGCGGACTCTACACCCGGCAGTGCCTCAAGCGCGTTCTTTACCCTTGCCTCGCAGTGAGGGCACATCATTCCCTCAATTTTAAGAATTTTTTTCATCTTATTATCCTCCCTGATTTTTATTTTATTATCAGCGGTATTTTTGCTGTGACTAAGCTTCACAAAATTCAGCCTGAGCGCGTTTGTTACAACGCAGAAGCTCGAAAGGCTCATTGCCGCCGCCGCGAACATCGGGTTCAGGCTCCACCCCAAAAGCGGAATAAAAGCTCCCGCGGCGAGCGGTATGCCGATTATATTATATATAAACGCCCAGAAAAGGTTTTGCTTGATATTGCGTAGTACCGCTCTGCCGAGCTTTACCGCGTCGGGAACCGCGCCAAGCGAGCTGTTCATCAGAACAACGTCGGCGGCGTCAATCGCAACGTCCGTACCCGCGCCGATTGCGATTCCCACATCAGCGACCGTCAGCGCCGGAGCATCGTTGATTCCGTCCCCGACCATAGCTGTCCTGCCGTTTTCACCGAGATTTCTTATCACGCTCTCCTTGCCGTCGGGCATTACTCCGGCTATTACCTCGTCAATTCCCGCCTGCGCGGCAATCGCTTCGGCGGTTCCCGCGTTGTCGCCTGTGAGCATAACAACACGGATTCCCTGCGCTTTCAGCGCGTTTACCGCTTCGCCGCCGTCGGGTTTAAGAACGTCCGCCACGGCTATAATTCCGATAAGTTTATTTCCTTTGGAGAAATATAGCGGAGTTTTGCCCTCCCGCGCCAGCTTATCCGCTTTTTGAGTGAGCTCCCCGGGGATTTCGCATTCTTTACCGACAAATCCGAGGTTTCCGCCGAGGACTTTTTCTCCGTTTATCTCCGCGGAAAGTCCGTTGCCGGGCAGGACCGCAAAGCCCTTCGCCTCAACGCTTTCGCAATTATTTTCTTCGGCGTAAGCGGCGATTGCCTTTGACAGCGGATGCTCGCTCATTTTTTCAATCGAATAGGCAAAGCTCATCAGCTCGCGCTCTGTTACGGAGCACGGAATAATATCGGTGACAACGGGCTCGCCTTTGGTAACTGTTCCTGTTTTGTCGAGCACCGCGATTTTTATTTTTCCTGTTTCCTCAAGCGATTCGGCTGTCTTGAACAGGATTCCGTGCTTTGCGCCCACTCCGCTGCCGACCATAATCGCGACGGGCGTCGCCAGACCGAGAGCGCACGGACAGCTTATTACAAGAACCGAAACCGCCCTTGCCACAGCAGTGCCCACAGGCGAGCCGACCAACAGCCATACCGCGAAAACAACTGCCGCGATAGCGATTACCACAGGCACAAACACGCCCGAAACCCTGTCCGCGATTTTCGCGATAGGCGCTTTTGTCGCGGCGGCGTCGCTGACGGTTTTAATAATCTGCGCGAGGGTTGTGTCCTCGCCGACTCTTTGAGCCTCGCACTTTATAAAGCCCGAACGGTTGATTGTCGCGGCAGAGACAAAATCTCCGGCGGCTTTATCAGCTGGCACGCTCTCGCCTGTGAGCGCGGATTCGTCAACCGCGGTCTCGCCCTCGAGGATTACGCCGTCAACAGGCACGCTCTCGCCCGGGCGCACAACAAAAATATCGCCCTTTTTCACCTGTTCTATTCCGACGGTGACCTCTCTGCCGTTCTCTATTAAAACAGCGGTCTTTGGAGAAAGATTCATAAGGCTTTTGAGCGCGTCGGTGGTTCTTCCCTTTGACTTTGCCTCGAGCAGCTTGCCGACGGTTATCAGCGTGAGTATCATCGCTGCCGATTCAAAGTAAAGATTATCCATATAGCTCATAGCCGCTGCGGTATCTCCCGCCGCCTGAGCTGACGTCATCAAAAATAGCGAAACCGTGCTGTACAAAAACGAGGCTGCCGAGCCGAGCGCGACAAGCGTGTCCATATTCGGCGCGCGGTGGATTATGCCCTTGAAGCCGCTGATAAAGAACTTTTGATTAATTACCATAATGACTGCCGCGAGCAAAAGCTGAACAAGCGCGACAGCAACGCAGTTGCCCTCAAAAAACGGCGGCAGAGGCAAGCCGAGCATCATATTTCCCATTGAAAAATACATCAAAATCAGCAGGAACGCCGCGGAAGCAATCAGCCTTTTTAAGAGCTTCGGGCTTTCGGTGTCCTTGAGCTCGTCAGCGGAATTTTGAGATTTACCGTCCGCGCGTTTTCCCTTTTCGGAAGCGGTATATCCGGCGTTTTCTACTGCCCTGATGATTTCTTCGGAAGCGGCTGTTCCCTCAACTCCCATGGAACCGGTCAGCAGATTGACCGAGCAGGAGCTTACGCCGTCAAGCGACAAAACAGCCTTTTCTACTCTTGCCGAGCAGGCGGCGCAGCTCATACCTCCGACATCAAATTGACGCATAAAATCACCTCATAAGCTTTTGCAAAGTGTCCATAAGCTCGTCAATTACTTCTTCTTTGCCCTCTTTAATATCATTTACCACACAGGTGTGAATATGATTTGAAAGCAATTCTTTGTTAAACGAGTTCAGGGCGGCGTTCGCGGCAGCCGCCTGAACCAAAATGTCGGGACAATAGGCGTCGTTTTCGAGCATACGCTTAATTCCCCTTATCTGACCTTCAATTCGGTTCAAACGGTTGATTAGCTTTTTGTACTCTGCCTCGTCACGCTTTTTCGTCTTGTGACAGGCGCAGATTTCGGTTTGTTTTTCTTCCATAAATATCCCCCTGCCGGTATTTTTAACCCGGAGCAAAGCCCGACGCAAGCTCGCTTGACATCGGCAGCCTCGTCGCAGGAGCTTTAGCTCCACTGATTGATTCTGTCCTCATTATATACCCCGTGGGGGTATATTGTCAACAACAATTTTAAATAAGATATTGAATTTTTCCGGGTTTTGTAGTAATATTATCAATAGACATCCGCCCATGGCGCAGCTGGATAACGCAACGGATTCCGATTCCGGAGATCGGGGGTTCAAATCCCTTTGGGCGGGCCAAATAATTGCGGGAGTGCCTTTTAGGTACTCCCGCAATTATTTTATCCAAAGGGATTTGAAGGCGACTGTGCCGAGCGCAGCGAGGTAAAAACGTCACAGTGTGACGTTTTTAAGGAGAGAGATATACCGACCTTTATTACGCTTTTTCGCTGTCGGGAAACCAACTATATCTACCACGCCGACTTGTCTTCTCGAGCAGCGGTGTCGCCACCGCGACCGCCGCCAACAAATTAATGCTGACGGCGGGTTTATTTATACATATCTTTATACATATACCATATATACACTTTTAAACACCTACAATTTCGCTCAAAAATTAATAGGAAAAGGCTTGACATATTCCACAAGTGGAATTATAATATATTCAACAAGTGGAATATAGGAGGGCGTTATGCTAAAGCACGGAATACTCGGACTGCTCAACTACGGCAGTATGACAGGATATGAAATCGACCGAACCTTTAAGGATTCGCTGAGCTACTTTTGGAGCGCGCAAACCAGCCAAATATATCGGGAATTACAAGTCCTGAAGAAAAACGGATGGGCGACGAACGAAATCATTAAACAGAACGGCAAGCCCGATAAAAACCTTTTTACCATTACCGAAAGCGGCAAAGAGGAGCTGAACCGCTGGCTTATGGAGGATAAAACCGAGGTTGCCGCCAGAAGTCCTCTGCTGATGAAAACCTTTTTCAGAGGCGAGCGCAGCCTTGAGGAAAATATCGAGTATTTTTCAAAGCTTGCCGGCATCGGCGCTGATTTTTTGAAAGGTATGCAGAATGAGCCGCCCGAGATTGACTCTTACTCAAAAATGGTCGAGAATCCGGCAAACGCCATCTACTGGAAAATGACGGTGGAATACGGCTTAATGTACGCGCAGATGTACATAAACTGGGCAGAAAAATGCAAAAAGGAATTGGAGGCGCTGCGGGATGAACATACTGCTGATTAACGGCAGTCCAAAGGGAACGAAAAGCAACACTTACCGCCTTTCAAAGGCGTTTATTAGCGGAATAGCCGAAAAATCCCCCGCGGTTTGCGAGGAACTGAACGTCAGTGATATGGATATTTCTCCCTGCCGCGGCTGCTTTGCCTGTTGGAACAAAACCGACGGCGAGTGCGTGATAAAGGATGAAATGAAAACAGCGCTCGATAAAATCCTTTGGGCTGACACAATAATCTGGTCGTTCGGACTTTATTATTTTAATGTGCCGGGAAAGCTGAAAACGCTGATTGACCGTCAGCTGCCGCTCGCTATGCCGTTTATGGTGAGCGACAGCGAAGCAGGCTCGCACCCGTCGCGATTCGATATGTCGGGCAAGCGTAATGTCATTATCTCCACCTGCGGCTTTTACACCGCGCAGGGCAACTATGAGTCGGTCAACGCCATGTTCGACCGTTTTCTGGGCAAGAATAAATACGAAACCATATACTGCGGACAGGGCGAGCTGTTCCGCGTGCCCGAGCTGCGTGACAGAACAGACAAATATTTATCGCTTGTCAAAAACGCAGGCGCGCAATTCGCGCAAGGCACAATCGCCGCCGGCACAAAGGAAAAACTGAACACGCTCCTGTTCCCGAGAGAGACGTATGAGGAAATGGCGGACGCAAGCTGGGGAATTGAGAAAAGCTCGGGTGAAAAGGCGGACGCCTCGCTGAGCTTTACCAGACAGATGGCGGCGCTCTACAACAAAAGCTCCTACGCAGGGAAGGACAAGGTGCTTGAAATGAGCTACACCGACGTCGGAAAGCGTTATCAGATATTGATGAAGCGCGACGGAAGCGAGGTGCTCGAGGATAATTTTATGCCCTATACCACAAAGATTGAAACGCCCTTAAAAGTATGGCAGGACATAGCCTCGGGAGAAATCTCCGGCGCGGAGGCGATGACAAAGCGGCTTTACCGCGTTGAGGGTGACTTTGACCTGATGCTGAACTGGGATAGTTACTTCGGAGCGGAGGATACCGCCGCCGAAAGCTCCAATCAAAAAGATAAGGGCACAAGCCTGATGCTCACGCTGATACCGTGGATTACCTTTTGGGTAGCGGCGTCAATAGACAGCTATATCGGCGCGTTCGTGTCTATCGGCGTTTGCGCGCTGACGGCGCTGTTTTTCTACCGCTTCCGCAAAACAATCTACGACGTAATTTCATCGACAGCGGTTATCGGATTTTCCGTGGCGTTACTGCTGCTGCCGGGCGCAGACAATATTCTGCTTCCCTTGTCTTACTTTGTCTTCGGAGCGATGTGGTGCGTTTCCTGTCTGTTCAAAGTACCGCTGACCGCGTGGTATTCGATGAATAACTATAACGGCGATTCGGCATTGGAAAATCCCCTGTTTCTGCTGACCAACCGAATTTTAACCCTGGCTTGGGGCGTACTGTATATTCTTACAAGCGTATGGACGTTTTTCCTTTTGGGTACGCCTATTGCGCCCTACCTTGTCATCATAAACAACGTTATGCCGATATTAATGGGCTTTTTTACCAAATGGTTTCAGAATTGGTATCCGTCATATTACGCCGCTAAATAATAGGAACCGATACGGTTCGCGCGCTGTCATAAGCTCGGCGCCGGCTGTAATTCTTATATAGAGCAAAAATTAAGGCTGCCGCTCATTTGCGACAGCCTTGTTTAATTTAATCCGACAGCTCCTCCCAGATTTCGTACTGCTTTTCCTGTTCGGCGCTGAGCTGTTCAAGCTCGTTTGTAAGCTCAATCAGCTTTTCGTAATCGCTTGCCGTTTCGTCGGAGGCGAGCAGGGCTTCAACCCTCTCTATCTCGGAATCGAGCCGCTCGATTTCCGCCTCGGCTTTTTTGAGCCTTGTCTGTCTTTTTCGCTCCTCGCTCTGCCGCTGCTTGTTCAAAAAATACTCGTTCTGCGGCTTTTGCTTGGGCTTCGGCTCACCCGACGGAGAGTTTTGCTCCTCTGCCTTTGCGTGCTCAAAATAATAATCGTAGTTGCCGAGATACTCCTTTACGCCGTTTTGTCCGAGCGTGAGGATTCTGTCGGCAAGCTTGTTGATAAAATAACGGTCGTGGCTAATAATCAGCAGGGTTCCGCCGTATTCGAGCAGGGTGTTTTCGAGCTCCTCGCGCGAAGCCGCGTCAAGGTGGTTGGTAGGCTCGTCAAGAAGCAAAAAGTTGCTGCCCTGGAGCATCAGCTTCAAAAGCGAAACCCTCGCGCGCTCTCCGCCGCTCATTTTTGAAAGGGGCTTGAACACATCATCGCCCTTGAACAAAAACGCCGCCAGCGCCGAGCGCACTTCGGTCTGTGTGAGGTTCGAAAAGCGGTCCCAAACCTCGTCAATCGCGGTTTTTGAAAGGTCAAGGCTTTGCTGCATCTGGTCAAAATAGCCCGGCATAACATTCGCGCCGTACTCAAACTCCCCTTTGTCCTGAGGAGTTTTTCCCGTCAGGATTCTGAACAAGGTGGTTTTTCCGCAGCCGTTTTCTCCGAGGATAAACACCCTCTCGCCCTTGCGGATATGTATATTGACGTTGCTGAAAAGCCGCTTTTCTCCAAAGGATTTTTCAATTCCGCGGCAAATCAAAACATCGTTTCCGCTCTCGAACTTAGGCTCAAAGCGCATACGCATAGTTTCGAGCTCGCTTTCGGGAACCACAAGCTGCGCCTTGATTCTGTCCGCTTCCTTTTGACGGCTTGCGGCAGTGATAAAGTTGCGCTCACGTCCCCAGCGCTTTTGCTGTTCAACAATGCCCTCTATCCGCTTGATTTCCTTTATGTCGTTTTCGTATTTATTTTTCAGCGACTGACTGTACGCCTGCTTTTTCTTTATAAATTCCGAGTACGCGCCCTTGTAGCACACAGTCTTTTGGTGCTCAAGCTCGACGGTTTTGTTTGTCACGTTGTCAAGAAAATACCTGTCGTGGCTTATTATAATCATCGCGCCCTTGAAGTCGCGCAAAAAGTCCTCGAGCCAGCCTACGGACTTAATGTCAAGGTGGTTTGTCGGCTCGTCAAGCAGTAAAAAGTTGCTCTCGGAAAGCAAAAGCTTAGCAAGGCAAAGCTTTGAGCGCTGACCTCCGCTGAGGTTGCCGACGCGCATTTCAAAATCCTTTTCGCCGAAGCCGAGCCCCAAAAGCGCGGAGCGCGTGCGGCTTTTGTAGGTCAGTCCTCCCCTGTTCTCGTACTCCTCAATCAGCGAGGTCTGACGCTCTACAAGGGCGTTGACGTCGCCGTTTTCGGATTCAATTTTTTCAGTGACCTCGGCAATTTCGCGCTCAATCTCCGAAAGATAATCAAATACGGAAACAAGCTCGTCAAACACGCTCAGCTCTGGATTTTTGCAGGAATGCTGCTCCATATATCCGACGCGCGCGTTTTTTTCAAACGCGACAACGCCGCTTGCGGGAGCAAGCTCTCCGCTCAGCACCCGGAACAGCGTGGTTTTGCCGACTCCGTTGGCGCCGATAAACCCAACCTTGTCGCGCGCTTCAACGTCGAAGGAAACGTCGCTGAACAGGGTTCTTTCAACAAAAGTGACTTCAAGGTTCCTTACGGACAACGCAGGCACAAGCTCACTCCCCTTCAAAAATTCGTTTACAGTATTCTATTTTACATTAAAAAACAAAAAAGAGCAACACAAAATTGAAAATATGCCAAAGGTTCAGCAGAGCGTAAAGGGTGATTCCGATATAAATTATGGCGTCGGCAAACCTGTTTTCGCCCTCGCCCGCGAGCTTGTAGAACACGCAGCAGGCGATTACAAGCGCAAGAGGAATCGCGCCTTTTATCAGCAAGGTCTGCCAAAAGCCCGTGATTACGTTTTGCATAAGCGGATTTGCCTCATAAAATCTGCCCGTGAGCAAAAGCGCCTCGGTGCACAGCCAGTCAATCAGGTTCAGAAAATACAAAAATGCCATTTTTTCATAAAAGCTAAAGCCCTTTTCGGCGTTTGAGGATTGAACCGCGTTCGCGGGATTGGATTTTAACACATTCTGTTCGGCGTTCATATTCATTACCTCCAAAAGCATTGTATGTTTATGCTTTGCAAAAAGCAAAGGATAATACCCAAAACTTTTTATCTTGCCGAAACCGGCGGTAAATTTACCGCGGGATTGACAACCGGCTGTGAGATTTTTTGAAAAAAGTGTTGACAACGGGCGCAGTTTGTGATATATTAATTAGGCATTGAAAATGCGAATACGCTGGTGTAGCTCAGTTGGTAGAGCAGCTGATTTGTAATCAGCAGGTCGGGGGTTCAAGTCCGTCCACCAGCTCCAAAAGCCTACTTTGCGGTAGGCTATATGTTTGGGAGAATTCCCGAGTGGCCAAAGGGGGCAGACTGTAAATCTGTTGCGTCATGCTTCGGTGGTTCGAATCCACCTTCTCCCACCAAAATACGGAACGCCTGATACGGTGTTCCGTATTTTTTATGCCAACGCCGTCTGCATAATTTTTAACAATCGCTGATGTCAAGCGAGCTTGCGTCGGGCTCTGCTCCGGGTTAAATTTCATATTTGCAATCGAAATGTTCACTATATTATAACAAAATGACAATCTATGTTATAATTGCACAAAAAAAAGCAATTTGTATTGACACCGTAATAAAATTGCTTTATAATAATTATTGTGATGGGATACAATCACAAATGAATTTTATATTAGGAGGATTATTCTGCTATGGAAAAACAGGGTAACAAGACACTTGGCATCATCGGTATTGTTTGCGGTGCTTTTGCAATCGTTTGCTTCTGGGTACCGTGGTGGAACATTGCCGCTATTATTGCAGGCGTAGTCGGTATTGTTCTCGCTGTATTAAGTAAAAAGAGTTATAAGGAAGCCGGTCTGTCATCGCCTATTCCCACAATCGCTCTTGTGCTTTCGATTGTCGGTACAGTTTTTTCTGTAATCGGTCTCTTTGCTTGCACAGTTTGCGTATGCGCTATTGGCGACGCTGCCGCTAAAAATCCCAACTGGGCTTCTGACCTCGAGAGTGCAATTTCGTCTGCTGTTTCTCAATAAGAGAACGTAAAACACTAACATTTACAGTCAGCCCTATGGCTGGCTGTATTGTTTTAGGAGAGAATTTTATGTTTCCTTCATTTGAGATTTTCGGCAGAACAATAGGAATGTACGGCGTTATGACGGTAATCGGCGCTGCCTTTTGCGTTTTTGTCGGAGTATTTTTGATTAAAAAATTCAACATAATGTGGGAGGATTTAGTGCTGGTTATGATTGCCGCCGCGGTCGGTATTCTGATTGTCAGCCACATTGTTTACGGTTTAACCAATATAAATGCTTTGATTTATATTTTCCGCAATATCGGCAGCCTTAGCTTTACTCAATTTTGGGTTATGATTGCCGAATGCTTTGGCGGAATGGTTTTTTACGGCGGCTTTATCGGCGGCGCGCTGAGTATTTTGGTGTTCTGCAAATTCGACAAAAAGCTTGACAAAAACAACCTGCTCGACGTCTACGCGGTGCTTATTCCGCTGTTCCACTTTTTCGGCAGAATCGGTTGCTTTTTGGGCGGCTGCTGCTACGGAATAGAGTCGGAGTTCGGCTTTACCGCGCACGGCAATACCCTTAATCCGTCAATAAACGACGTTAACCGTTTCCCAATTCAGCTTGTTGAGGCGGGAATTAATTTGCTGATTTTCTTTTTTATGCTCCGCCTTTTCAAAAAGGACGTTATGCGCGACAAGCTGATATATGTTTATATGCTGATTTACCCCGCAGCGCGTTTTATCCTCGAATTTTTCAGAGGAGACGACTACCGCGGATTTTTGTTCGGGCTTTCCACCTCGCAGTGGATAAGCATAATCCTGTTTGTTTTCTCGGTGATTATGCTGATTGTAAAACGGAATAAAAAGCCAACCGGCGCCGCTGTGTAACGCAGCGGCTTTTTCTCTTGAAAAAAGTAAAATCTTGTGATATTATTGTTATTAGACTAATTAAAGGAGCTTAATTATGGAAGGCTTTAACGAACAGGTCGTTAAGAGAGTTAACGGTCCGAAGCAACTTATTATCAAGATTATCGCTGTATTTATTTTGATTATGATTCCCCTGCTGTTCGCGGGATTGGCAATTATCACCCGAATCCAGTACCTTGTGATTGTCGGCGGATTTTTGTTTTTAGGCGGAATTTACGTTGTATGGTACGTTTTCAGCTGTCAAAAGGTTGAGTACGAGTATTCTGTCGCGGGCAACGACCTTGACATCGCCAAAATAATCTCGCTGAGAAAGCGGAAAAAGGTTTGCCGTGTTCCGATTAACGAAATCACCGAGCTTACAAAGGACGAATCGAAAATCGAGAATATCAGAGTGACGAAAACCTTTATCGCCGCGCACAATCTGAAATCGAAGGACGAAAACTACTTCGCGCTTTTTAATGACCCCGCTTACTGCAAGTGCCTGCTTGTATTCACCCCTAACGAGCAGATTCTTGAGGGAATGAAGCCGATGCTTGACAAAACCATTATGCTCAGAATTTTTTATAACAGAGATATATAAACAATGGAACGAACGGACAAAAACATCGTAAAAAAAGCAATTCCCAAGCGCCCCGGCGACGCTAACAAGGGCACAATGGGAACCCTGCTGAGTATCTGCGGCAGCTACGGTATGGTCGGAGCGGCAATCCTCGCGGGCAAGGCGGCGCTCAGGTGCGGCGTCGGACTTGAAAAAAACGCCCTGCCAAAGAGCGTTTACCCCATCGCCGCCCAAAGTATTTTGGAAAGCGTTTACTTTCCGCTTGAAGAAACCGCCGAAGGCAAAATCAGCTTTTGCAACGCTGATTTTTTGCTTAATCAGGCGGCAAAATCCACAGCCGTGCTAATCGGCTGCGGACTCAGCGTGTGCGACGACACAAAAAAGCTTGTGCAAAGCTTTATTGAAAACTGCGAAAAGCCGATGGTGCTCGACGCCGACGCGCTTAATTGTATTTCCGAAAACCCTGAAATCCTGAAAAAGCGCAGGGCAGAAACAATCATCACCCCCCACCCTGGAGAGATGGCAAGGCTCTGCGGCTCAACCGCGGAAAGGGTTAATCAAAGCCGTGCCGAAACCGCGGCGGGCTTCGCCGAAAAATACGGCGTTGTCACCGTTTTGAAGGGCTCGGGAACAATTATCGCTTCTCCCGGCGGGAGAATTTTGCTCAACACAACGGGCAACAGCGGAATGGCGACAGGCGGCAGCGGAGATGTGCTCGCGGGAATGACGGCGGCTCTGCTCGCCCAAGGCAAAAGCGCGTTTGAATGTGCCGCGGCGGCGGTGTATCTGCACGGTCTGGCAGGAGATTTGGCGGCGGAACAGCTCGGGAAAATCTCCGTGCTGCCAAGCGATATTATCGAGTATATTCCCAAAGCTCTCATGAGCTGCGGACTAAACTAACACAAAGAGACATATAATGTATCAAAACGGAGGTGCCTTATGGCAAACAGAGTTTTGAACGCGTTATGTGTCTTTTTTATTTTGCCGGTTATCTTGTGCGGCTGCGGCAAAGACAGAGAATCGGTTGTCACGGATTTTACCGCCGACTTTACCGCCGAATACAGAGCAATGAGCCTGAGCGGAAAGCTCACCTCAGACCGCAGAGGTCTTTTTAATATTGAAATCACATCTCCCGACACGCTCGGCGGAATCGGAATTAACATCAAAAACGGCGTGACAGAGCTGAAAAAAGGCGAGCTGAGCTGTACTGCCGACGAAGCGTATTTGCCGCAAAGCAGCTTTCCTTCCCTTATGAAAACCGCTCTTGAAGCGCTCAGTGACGAGGTTGTCAACAACGGCGTTTCTCCGAAGAACGGCAAAATAGCGGTCGAAAAAAACGGCAGGACGTTTGAAATTTTCACCGACGGAAACGGGTATATAACCAAAATCACGCTCAGCGGCGAGCTTGAAGCCGAGCTTAGCGGCGTTTCCGCGTCGGGATAACCGACAAGCCTCGTAACAAATTTCGCTCCGTAAAATATTATGTAATAGCTGTATATTATTCAGCGGAAAGGCAAAAATAAAAGTACAGAAATTTTTTGGAGCGTGAAAGCCTTGAATATACGACGCGGAGATATTTACTACGCAGATTTAAGCCCTGTTGTCGGTTCCGAGCAGGGCGGAATAAGACCTGTTCTGATTGTGCAGAACAACGTCGGCAACCGTTTCAGCCCGACGGTGATTGCGGCGGCGATTACAAGCCGTCAGTCAAAGGCGAATTTGCCCACCCACATTCCGATTAACACCGGAACCTCGGGACTTGCCAAGGACAGCGTTGTGCTGCTTGAGCAGGTCAGAACGCTTGACAAGCGCAGGCTTAAAGAAAAAATGGGCACCGTTGACCAAAGCTCTATGAACGCTGTGGACAACGCGATTTCAATTTCATTCGGACTCGGCGCTACATAATAATTTAGCGCAAGCTTTTACCGAATAAAACGCAGGGGTTCAGTCTTTCGGCTGAACCCCTGTTTGCTGCCGGCGTACCGCGCGATTCGCGCTGTAATACCTATATTAATTTTTCAATTTCCTTTTTAAGCGCCTCGGTTTTGTCGGTTTCCTCCCACTTTACTCCGAGGTCCTCTCTGCCGATGTGACCGTAAGCGGCAAGCGGCAGGTACTTTGTCTCGGTTAATTTAAGCTGTCTGATGATTGAGTTCGGGCGGCAGTCAAACACCTTTTCTACCGCCTGCTCAAGCAGGTCGTCGTTATACTTTGACGTTCCGAAGCTGTCGACCATAATCGAAACGGGCTTTGCCACGCCGATTGCGTAAGCGAGCTGAACCTCCGCCTTTTTCGCAAGTCCCGCGGCTACGATATTTTTCGCGATGTAGCGCGCGTAATAGGTTGCGCTGCGGTCAACCTTTGTGGGGTCCTTGCCGCTGAACGCTCCGCCGCCGTGGCGCGAAAATCCGCCGTAGGTGTCCACGATTATTTTTCTTCCTGTCAGTCCCGCGTCGCCCATCGGTCCGCCGATTACAAACCTGCCTGTGGGGTTGACATAAATCTTTGTATCGCCGTCAAGGAACTTTTCGGGAATAACGGGCTTGATTACATACTTAATAACATCAGCCCTGATTTGCTCAAGCGACACGTCCTCGTCGTGCTGGGTAGAAACAACCACCGTATCAACGCGCACGGCTGTGTTGTCGTCATATTCAACCGTAACCTGAGTTTTGCCGTCGGGACGAAGATATTTCAGGGTTCCGTTCTTTCTGACCTCGGTAAGCTTTTTTGAAAGGCTGTGAGCGAGAGAAATCGGGAGTGGCATAAGCTCGGGGGTTTCGTCGGTCGCGTAGCCGAACATCATTCCCTGATCTCCCGCGCCGATTTGATTGTCCGCGTCGGTTTCGCCGTCCCTGAGCTCAAGGCTCTCGTTGACGCCCATAGCGATGTCGGGCGACTGTTTGTCGAGCGAAACGATTACGCCGCAGGTGTTGCCGTCAAAGCCGCATCCGGGGTTGTTGTAGCCAATATCGCAGATAACCTGCCTCGCGATTGAGGGAATATCAACGTCGGCGGTTGTCGAAATTTCTCCCATAATATGAACCATACCCGTAGTGGCTGTGGTCTCGCAGGCAACGTGGGCGTTTTTGTCCTGCTCCAAAATACTGTCGAGCACCGCGTCGGAAACGCAGTCGCAAACCTTGTCGGGATGTCCTTCTGTTACGGATTCCGAGGTAAATAATTTTTTAGTCATAAAATCACTCCATTACAAGACCTTCAAGAGCCAAAAAACACGCCCTTCATACCGAAAGGCGTGTTACTTTACTCATCTTTCGGTAATCACCGCAGGATTTGGCACCTTGCAAAAGCAGGTTGCCGGACTTCACAGGGCCTGTTCCCTCAGTCGCTCTTGATAAGATAGATATTAAAATGTTTTCCGAAAATTATTATAGTTTATCGGAGAAGAAAAATCAAGCGGAAAATCAATTATTTTTATATTTTATAGGCAATAACAATTTTTATTTGCGAAAAGCGGCGTAATATGGTAAAATGTACGTGAAAAAGGGTATTTATGAATATTCATACCGCGATTCGGACGTCGCGGAAATGAGCGAAATGAGGTATCAAAATGATTTTTGACTTAAAAACCGAAAAAGAGACCGTTCTCCCCAACTTTAAGGGAGGCGAAAAGCACTTCAATGCCAAAATGCACGACGACGGATTGAACCGTATTTTGCACGGCAGGCTTGTGCCCAGAGCCACAATCGGCATACACACGCACGAAACAGACAGCGAGATAATCTACTTTCTAAGCGGCACGGGATATGTGCTTTACGACGGAGACAAACTCCCCGTTGAGCCCGGAGTATGCCACTACTGCCCAAAAGGGCACACTCACGGATTGTTCAACGACGGAAACGGGGATTTGGTTTTCTTCGCCGTTGTTCCCAAGCAATAAAACGCGCCGCAGAGCTCACATACGAGCGACGCTCTAATACCGAATTTCAAAAAATTCACCCCGGTTTTATCCGGGGCGATTATCTTTTAAAATATTAAAATACAACGCGCTCGATATTTTGGGCGAAGTCCCCTCCCTGCGAGCAGACAGAGATTACATAGTCCGAAAAGCAATAGGTTTTCATCCGGTATTCTCCTCCGTTTTCGCGGAAAACATCACCGCTTACGTCAACGCTCTTTGCCTCGCGGTGAAAGCCCTCGCCGATGCACTTCAGCAGGGCTTCTTTTTTTGTCCAGAGTGTGAAAAACTCTCCCGCTTTGTCGGGGGAGCTTTTTATTTTTTCCATCTCTTTTTCGCAAAAGACAATTTTGCCAATTTTTTCAAACGGCACGGTTTTTATCCTCTCAATATCGCATCCGATATTTTGGCTGTCAACCGCCAAAAGCGCGTATTCTCCGCTGTGAGAAAGGTTAAAGCAAACGCCGTTCTCAGCGATGGGCTTGCCGAAGCCGTTGTCGGCAATTTGTGTGTCTCCCAAAAATCTCCTGAGCAAAAGACCGCCGAGCACACAACGCTTTTGATCGTCCTCCATTTTATACCGCTTTGCTTTTTCGGCGCGCTCGGGAGAAATCAAATTGATGTGCGCGGGAGCGACGCAATTAATACTCGAAAGGTAAAGCCTCATATTTTTACCCGATTCTCTATATAATTAATTAGCGGCTCAGCTTATTCACGCAAGCGGCGCAAACAAACTTGCCCTCAAACTCGGTCAGCTCGTCGGTGCTGTTGCAAAACACACACTTATTTTCCGCTTTTTGAAGGGTAATGCCTTTTTCGTCAGACATAATCTCAAGAATGTCGCCGGCGTTGATAGAAAGGCTTTTTCTGATGTCCATTGGAATAACAACTCTGCCGAGCCTGTCGATTTCCCTGAAATACTTAAAATTCATATTCTCACCCTTTCTTCAAATTTGTGTATATTTTAACATTCCGCCGCGGTTTTGTCAATTATTCGAGCAAGCTCAACCAAATTTTACAATTTAAAAAAGAGGTACTTATGCTGAACTATGTATGGAGCTTTATTGTTATTTTGAGCATTATCTGCTCAATCTTTCTCGGCAATACCGAAAATCTCTCCGCCGCCTTTATTGACAGCGCCGCCGACGCCGTTGAACTGATTATCACCCTCGCGGGGATAATCTGCCTTTGGTCGGGAATAATGCGGATTGCGTCGGCAAGCGGACTGACAGAGATTTTCGCGAGATTTTTCGCGCCGATTTTGCGCCCGCTTTTCCCCAACCTCGACAAAAAGGGCGAGGCGTTCAAGAGCATAACGATGAACATAACCTCTAACCTTCTCGGGCTCGGCAACACCGCCACGCCCCTTGGGCTAAAGGCAATGTCTGAGCTGCAAAAGCTGAATGGTTACAGCGATACCGCAAGTGACGAGATGGTAATTTTTGTAGTGATGAACACCGCGTCAATGCAGCTTTTGCCCACAATGCTCGGTTCTCTGCGGCAAAGCTACGGAAGCGCTTCTCCGTTTGAGATTATCGTACCCGTATGGATAAGCTCGGGCTGCGCGATGGCTGTGGCGCTGCTGATTGCCTGCTCGCTGAACAAGCTCGGCAGAAAAGCGCCCGCGGGCGCTCACCCCCGCCTTTCATAAAAATTCCGGCAGTCCAAACAAAGCAATTTTCTAAAATAAGGTGATTTTTTGGAGATGGTTATGCCGCTGTTTGCGGCGGCAATTATAATTTTCGGACTGATAAAAAGAACCGCGGTTTTTGATGAGTTTATCAAGGGCGCCAAAGAGGGCTTCGGAACTCTGCTCACAATCGCTCCGTCGATTCTCGGCTTGGTTTTTGCCGTCGGTCTGCTGAAATCAAGCGGCGCTGTTGACGTAATCTGCTCGGCGGTAAAGCCGGTTGCAGACTATTTAGGCTTTCCCGATGAGATTGTGCCTATGGCACTGCTCCGTCCGGTGTCGGGCAGCGGTTCTACCGCCCTGCTGATACAGGTTTTTGAGGGAAACGGTCCCGACAGCTTTCCCGGAAGAGTGGCGAGCGTGCTCGCGGGTTCAAGTGAAACCACCTTTTACGCCACGGCGATGTACTTTGGCAGTATCAGAGTAAAAAACATCCGCCACACCCTCGCCGCCGCAATAGCCGCCGACCTTACCGCGGCAATACTTAGCGTTGTAACGGTTCGGCTGTTTTTTTATTAATCGCGCCTGTGATATTGCTTTTTGGGCAATCAGCCTATGATTTCTTGCTGTAACTGAAAAATTGTAATAAATAAACTCAAAATTTGTCATTGACAAGGCTTTTATACATATTGTATTTGGAATTTTTGATAAATCTTATGTGGAATTTTATGTGGAAAGCATTTAAAAATCTATATGTTGGATATTCGTTGTAAAATTCAAGCTATTTAGGACGCACTATGCTTGAAGAATTAACACTTTCAACATAGTTTTCAACATTTTATTTAATAAAAAGAAATATACAGTTCGTATATTTTCGGGCAAAGAATTTTAATTTGCCCTTTTTAATTCTGTCAAAAAATAATACATTTTTGTAATATTGATTACGGGGTGGTTGCGCGGTGAAAAAGACTGAAAAATATCTCTTATTTTTTGAAATCGGCGGAATTTTGTTTGTTATGCTTTGCTCATTTTTTATGTCAAGGCTCTATTCCCTGTGCGGCGGCGAGCTGGTCGGCGTGATGTTCGGCAGCGTAAATCAAAGTATATGGGAAAGCTGCAAAATTCTGCTTCTCCCCTATCTTTTTTGGGGGTTAATAGAGTTGCTTACCCTGTCGCCCTCAATGCGGCGTTTTACCGCGGTCAAAACCCTGTCGCTGTACCTCCTGGGATTTTGCTATATGGGAACAAGGCTTGTTTTCGGCGCGGATAACAACGGATTTTCCGCGGGCGTAATCGCCGTGCTGTCTGTCGCGGCGGGCTTTGCGGCGTCATACATTCTCTACCGCTCAAAAATTAATTTTTCTTCGTTTTTCCCTCAATCGGTATTTCTGCTGTTTTTATTTTGGGCGGTTTATTTCAGCTTTACTCCCTTTCCTCCGAAAAGCGCGGTATTTCTTGACCCGACAACAGGACTGTACGGAATAATCCCGAGCCACATTGACGTCGGAGCGGCAGTGCTTGACGTAATGTATGCACAAATATAGAATTAAGTTAACTAAAATATTTTTATTGACTTTATTTGCGTAAAAGTATGTTAAAATCCGAAAATATGTGTTATACTGTATAGGAATATAGACTCTTGGGAGAAAACAAATGAAGGATAATGACAGAGGATTTAATTCCGACGTAATCTCCGGCAGAAATCCTGTGAGCGAGGCGATTCGCTCGGGCAGACCGATTGACAAAATCCTTGTCGCGCGCGGCGAAAAAAGCGGCGCGGTCGTGGGGATTCTCGCAAAGGCAAGGGAAAGGCAAATTCCCGTTAAAGAGGTTGACCGCTCCAAGCTCGACTACATCACCGGCGGAACGGCTCACCAGGGAATCGCGGCGTTTGCCGCTGTCAAGGACTACTGTTCGGTTGACGATATTTTTGAATACGCGAAGGAGCTTAACGAGCCGCCGTTCATTGTTGTGCTGGACGAGCTTGAGGACCCGCATAACCTCGGCGCGATTATCCGCACTGCGGAATGTGCCGGCGTACACGGGATTATTGTCCCTAAACGCCGCAGCGCAGGACTCAGCTACGCCGTCGGCAAAGCGTCCGCCGGTGCCGTAGAATATATGAGGGTGGCGAGGGTTACCAACATCGCAAGGCTCATTGACGAGCTAAAGGAGCGCGGAGTATGGGTTTACGGCGCGGATATGGACGGAACAAATTACACCGAATGTGATTTGTCAGGTCCCTGCGCTATTGTAATCGGCAACGAGGGAAAGGGAATTTCTCAGCTTGTGCGCCAAAAATGCGACGTGATTGTGTCGCTGCCCATGAAGGGAAAAATCAACTCGCTCAACGCCTCTGTCGCCGCGGGAATTTTGATGTACCACGCGGCAAAAGGAAGATAATAAAACAACTTTTAATAAAAGGAAGTGTGAAGCTTGTCTGACGTCAGCAAGGATCAGGAAAAGAAAAACGACCTGTTAAAGGAGCTCGAAATTCAGAGTATCCTTGACGAAACCCATCAGCTTGCCGATGATGAGAAAATGAAAAAAATTGCGGATAAGTACCGCGCAAAGCCAAAGATGGCTGACATTTACAGCAACGCGGACAAAAAGCCGAGATTAACAAACGACAATCCGCTTGAAATTGACAGCGAAAAACCCGACGACAGCAACGCTATTGTGGGAGAAAAAACTGCGGCAACAATGCAGACCGAGCTGATTATGGACGGCAGCCGTGAGGACATCAAAACTCCCGAGCAGCTTGCGAAAGAGGCGGAGGAAGCGGCGAAAAAGGCAGCCGAGGAAGCCGCAAAAAAGGCAGAGGAAAACAAAATTGTCACTCTGAAGCCCGAATACGACGAGGACACACAGTTTTCGGGCGAAGTGCTCGGCGAAGTTGACACCTTCAGAGAAAGCAACCCAATCGAGAGCTTTGACACGATTGACATAGACGTTGACGGCGAGGATTACAAAAAAGCCGAGGAACAAAAGCAGGCAGATGAAAAAAGCCGTTATGAGGATTTGTTCAAGGTAAAGGAAAATCCCGACGGCAAACCGCCCGAAAAGGTAGTCTCAAAGGTTCCCGTCTACCGTCCCGACGAGCCGAGGAATATTTTTAACATTAAAGCCGGAAGGTTTTCCGATGTAGTCGCTTACGAGTACGAGGAATATATACGCTCAAAGAACCCCTCGGTTATCGCCCACGTAATCAGGCAGGAGCCTAAAAAAGTCCGCGAGGACGAGGACAAGCCCGAGGATGACCGCTCGGCTCAGGAAAAGGTGGTTTCGGCGGTTGTCGGATTTTTCTCTAAGGACGAATCCGACGACGAGGACGTTCCAAAGGAAAAGGCGGCTCCGATTGAGGACTACACCGGCGAGGAAGATGAAAAAAGCATTAAATACGAGCTTAACTACAACATCAAAAAGCTGTTTTTCCGCAGCTTGATTACAGGCATAATCGCGTTAATTTCCATCATAATGACGGTTGTTACAAGAATCTTTCCCGGGGCGATTATCAGCGCGGTTCCGTTTGCTCCCGCGGCGTACGCCGTATTTAACTTTTTGCTTATCGGCGTTTCAATTTTCATTAACCGCATAGCGCTTATGAACGGTCTGACGCCGCTGATACGCTTCAAGGGCAATTCGGACACCGCCGTCGCAGCGGCGACGATAAGCGCGGTTGTCCAAACTGTTGTTTCGTTCTTCTGCCTCGGCGATATGTCGAGCTTCAACGTAAATTACTACGTTGTAATTGTGCTTTTGGCGATGTTCGCGAATAACCTCGGAAAGCTGATTATGGTGCTCAGGGTTAAGGACAACTTCCGCTTTACCACCGCCAAAGGGCAAAAATACGCGGCGAAGATTTACAACAACGAATCTGTCGCCAACAAAATGCTGAGCGGCACGGCGTCAGGCAAAACGCTAATCGCGTATCAGCACAAGACGGATTTTCCGTCCAACTTCTTAAAAATTTCCTACGCGCCCGACCCCAGCGAGGACTTGGCTTCAAAGCTCGCTCCGATTACTTCAATCGTCGCGATTGTAATCGCGCTGCTCTACGGAGTTGTCAAGCTCTCGTTCACCGACGCGGTTAACACACTGTCGCTTGTTACGGCGCTCGCTATTCCCGTGTCAACGCTTATCGCGGTAAATCTGCCGATCAAGCTCTTGTGCAAGAACCTCAACGGCTACGGCGCGATGCTCGCGGGCTATCCGTCGATTAAGCAGTTCTGCGACAGCACGGCAATTAGGATGGACGCCAACGAGCTTTTCCCTGCCGAGTCAATCGACCTTGAGGGAATAAAGAGCTTCGAGGACTACAACGTGGACGAATCGCTTCTCTGCGGAATCGCCATTCTCAAAGAAGCGCAAAATCCGCTCGCGAACGCCTTTGATTCGGTTATCAACGAGACAAAGGAAAAGCTTCCCGAGGTAGAAAGCGTGCTGTACGAGGACGACCTCGGACTTGTCGGCTGGATAAACGGCGAGCGAATTTTGGTAGGCTCGCGCAACCTGATGGAGAAGTAC
>CAJOLF010000018.1 GCA_905235295.1 uncultured Ruminococcus sp.
CCCCGCCGTTATACAAGCATTAAAATACATACCATTGTATGAATAGGCGGGAGAAAGTGCCCACCGGCACTGAAAGGAAATATAAAATGGGTTTTGAAAATAACGACACGCTTACTGTTCCCGTTCTGCCTTTAAGGGGACTTGTGGTTTTTCCGAAGTCGCTGATTCATTTTGACGTTGGCAGGAAAAAAAGCATAACAGCAATAAATAAAGCGATGAATAACGACCAGCTTATCTTTTTGTCGGCTCAGATTGACGCATCAAACAACGAGCCAAAGCTGATTGATTTATATAAAACAGGCGTTATAGCCAAAATAATTCAGGTTCAAAAGCTTCCCGATAACGTCACAAGGATTGTTATTGAGGGCAAATACAGGGCAAATATCTGCTCACCTGTTTTTGACGACGACTGTATGATGGCAGAGGTTGAGCCTATGCCTGAGCCTATAACTCCGCAGACTTCCCGCGATACCGCGCTAATCCGCGCTGTAAGGGAACAGTTTGAAAATTATATGGAGATTGCTCCCAAAATGGCTCCCGATATTATCTTCAAGGTTGCCCTTTGCAAATCAACAGGCGAGCTTGCGGACTTTATTACGGCAAATATTCCGCTTGATTACACAATTAAGCAGATGATTCTTGAAACTCTTGATCCCTACGAGCGCCTTACCGATGTGCTCGACGAGCTTATGAACGAAATATATATCCTTAAAATCGAGGACGATATTACCGCAAAGGCAAAGTTCAGGATTGACGAATCTCAAAGGGATTTCTTCCTCAGAGAACAAAAGAAGGTAATCGAGGAGGAGCTTGGCGAGGACGATAATCCGTCCGAGGAAGCGGAAGTCTACGCCGAGAGAATTGAGGAGCTAAAGCTCGACCCAAAAAGCGAGGAGGTGCTCTTTAAGGAGTGCCGCAAGCTGATGAAAATGCCCTACGGAAGCCAGGAAGCGTCGGTTATCCGCACATATCTTGACACCGTGCTTGACCTTCCGTGGAATACCTCCTCAAAGGACAGGATTGTAATTTCAAAAATCCGCAGAGAGCTTGATAAAAGCCACTACGGACTTGAAAAAATTAAGCAAAGAATTGTAGAACAGCTCGCTGTCAAAAAGCTCAGCGACAAGCAAAAAGGACAAATAATCTGCTTTGTGGGACCTCCCGGAGTCGGCAAGACCTCAATCGCAAAGTCGATTGCCAAGGCAATCGGCAGAAACTGCGAGAGAATCGCGCTCGGCGGTGTAAAGGACGAGGCTGAAATCCGCGGACACAGGCGCACCTACATCGGCTCAATGCCCGGAAGAATAATGGCGGCGGTTCAAAACGCTGGCACAAACAACCCTCTGATTATTCTTGACGAGGTAGACAAGCTTTCCGCCGATTACAAGGGCGACCCGACCTCGGCGCTGCTCGAGGTGCTCGACATTGAGCAGAACAACAAGTTTACCGATCACTACATTGATATTCCGTTCGATTTGTCAAACGTAATGTTCATTACAACGGCAAATAACCTCGAGGAGATACCCGCTCCGCTCAGGGACAGAATGGAAATTATCGAGATTAACAGCTACACACGCGAGGAAAAGTTCAATATTGCCAAAAAGCACCTTGTTCCCAAACAGCTTGACTTAAATGGATTTTCTTCTAAAGAATTAAAATTCACAAACAAAGCGCTTTATTTTATCATAGATTACTACACCCGCGAGGCAGGAGTTCGTACTCTTGAAAGATACATAGCCTCTGTAATGAGAAAATGCGCTGTCAAAAAGCTCGAAGAGGGAACCGAGAGCTTTAAGATTGACGAAAAGTTTGCTGAAGAGCTTTTGGGCAACAAGAAGTATCTGCCCGACACCTTCAGCAAAAAGAACGAAATCGGCGTCGTGAACGGTCTTGCGTGGACTTCCGTCGGAGGTGAGCTGCTTCCGATTGAGGTCGCCGTAATGGAAGGCACAGGTAAAATCGAGCTGACAGGTTCGCTCGGAGATGTGATGAAGGAATCGGCGAGAATCGCCGTAACCTGCATCCGCAGTCACGCCGACGTTCTCGGCGTAGATCCCGATTTTTACAAAAACAAGGATATTCACATTCACGCTCCCGAGGGCGCCGTTCCAAAGGACGGTCCTTCCGCGGGCATTACAATGGCAACCGCGATTTATTCCGCTTTGTCCTCAAAGCCCGTCAGATGCGATATTGCAATGACAGGAGAAATTACACTGCGAGGCAAGGTTCTGCCCATAGGCGGCTTAAAAGAGAAAAGTATGGCAGCTTATAAGCACGGAATCAAGCTTGTACTTGTTCCCAAGCAAAATGAGCCGGATTTGTCCGAGCTTGACCCTGTCGTAAGGGAAAAGGTAGAGTTTGTCTGCGTCGAGGAATTTAAGGACGTTGTTTCTCTTGCGGTAATCAACCCGGTAAAGGTCAGCGAAAAGGCTTGGAACAACATCAATGTGCCTGTTCAGCCAAAAAGCAAATCCACGGTTGTAAGGCAGTAGGGGAAAGTATTATGAATTTTAACGATGTCAGTTTTGAGTTCGCCGCGGGAAAAGCCAACCAGCTGCCAAAGTCGGATTTGCCCGAGGTTGTTTTTTCCGGACATTCAAACGTCGGCAAAAGCTCGCTGATTAACAAGCTTGTTCAGCGAAAGGCACTCGCGAGAGTAAGCGCCCAGCCCGGCAAAACCGCGACAATTAACTTTTACAGGCTCCAGGATTTCAGAATGGTAGACCTGCCGGGGTACGGCTACGCCAAGGTTTCAAAAGCGGAAAAAGACCGCTGGGCAGGGCTTGTGGAAGGCTATCTGTCGTCCGAAAGGAACATTGCGCTGATTGTTCAGATTATAGACATAAGGCACAAGCCGACAGCGGACGATTACAATATGATAAGGTTTCTTTATAACCAAAACGCTCCGTTCGTAATTGTCCTCACAAAAAAGGACAAGCTTAAAAAAAGCGCTTACGAAAAGCGAATCCAAGAGGTTTTGGACGAGCTGGAGGAATTTGAAGGCACAGAGCTAATTCCGTTTTCCGCCGTAACGGGCGACGGACTTGATGATATAAAAGAAACCATTGAGGAGTACATCAGCGAATCAGAGTAAGTTTTGAGGGGGAAGATAACAATGGAAAAGAAACCGTTTGTGACTTTACAGCAGGCAAAGGATATTATCAAGGACATTCCTACGCCGTTTCACCTGTATGACGAAAAGGGAATCAGAGAAAACGCGAGAGCGCTTTACAAGGCGTTCAGCTGGAATAAGGGCTACAAGGAGTTTTTTGCGGTAAAGGCAACTCCGAATCCGTATATTATGCAGATTCTTAAAGAGGAAGGCTGCGGAATGGATTGCTCGTCCTACACCGAGCTGCAGCTTTGCAAAGCTTGCGGAATTACAGGCAGCAACATTATGTTTAGCTCAAACGTAACTCCCGCCAAGGATATGAAGCTCGCCTATGATATGGGCGCGTACATCAACCTTGACGATTACACTCACGTTGAGTTTATCAAAAAGGTTTGCGGCGTGCCAAAAACAATCTGCTGCCGCTACAATCCCGGCGGAGTTTTCAAGATGTCTGACAGCGAGGACAAGGTTCAGGTAATGGACACTCCGGGCGATTCAAAGTACGGAATGACCGAGGAGCAGATGGAAAAGGCATTTTTGGAGCTTAAAGAGGCAGGCGCCGAGGAGTTCGGAATCCACGCTTTTCTTGCTTCAAACACCGTCTCGAACGGCTATTTTCCCGAGCTTGCGGGTATCCTCTTTAACCTTGCCGTAAGGCTTCAAAAGAAAACAGGCGTACATATTAAATTTATCAACCTTTCGGGCGGCGTCGGCGTTGACTACAAGCCCGAGGAGCCCAAGAACGATATTGCAATTATCGGCGAGGGCGTAAGGCGCAAGTTTGAGGAAATTCTTGTACCGAACAATATGGGCGACGTCGCGATTTATACCGAGCTCGGAAGATATATGCTCGCTCCTTACGGCGCGCTTGTTGCCACGGCAATCCACGAAAAGCACATTTATAAAGAATATATCGGTCTTGACGCCTGCGCGGCTAACCTAATGCGTCCTGCTATGTACGGTTCTTATCACCACATCACCGTGCTCGGCAAGGAAAATCAGCCCTGCGACCACAAGTACGACGTAACAGGCGGACTTTGCGAGAATAACGACAAATTTGCCGTTGACCGTATGCTGCCTAAGATTGATATGGGAGATATAATCTATATCCACGACGCGGGCGCTCACGGCTTTTCAATGGGCTATAACTATAACGGCAAGCTTCGCTCGGCAGAGGTTCTGCTCCGCGAGGACGGCAGCCACAAGCTGATTAGAAGGGCAGAGGAACCTAAGGATTACTTCGCGACCTTTGACTTTTCGGAATTTAAGGATTTAACAAAATAATAAAAATAGCCGCATTGGTTTCCCAAAAGGTTAATCAATGCGGTTTTTATGAATAATATCCTTCTAAATAAGGAGCTGTCACAAGCAGCTCCTCTTTTCTTTTTAAATTTCAGCAAGGTAGGGAAGAGGCTATTTAACAAACTTCTCTATCCCCAAAACATAATCGGCGGAAACCCTGTAAAGACAGCACAATGCAATTAAATGCTTTATCGGCAACTCGCGCTTGCCGCTTTCGTATTTACTGTACTGCTCCTGGCGCGTGTGCAGGATAAACGCAATTTGCTCCTGAGTATATCCGTTTTCGATTCTCAGTTCCTTTAATCTTTTACAATAATCCATAAAATCACCTATATTACAATTTGTATAATTTACCTTTCAACATAATTATAACATGTTAATATGTTCAAATGCAACTAAAATTTATGTTGACAGGTGTGTTAAAACTCACGCTTTGAACTATACAAAATAAAATATGAATGTGGAAAACTGAAATCCTGCAGGAAAAGTGGGGTATAAAACAGCCTTTTTGTATAAAAATCAGGTTCAAATCCTGCAAAACAGGAAAATTTTAATTCAAATCCGAATAAATTATGAAATATTTTTTAAAAAACTTGCAAAAACCCCTTGCAATATTTGACATAATAGTGTATTATAGAAACGTTGTTGAAAGAAAACATTTTTGCTCTTGCAAATAACAGCTTTCAACAATAAATAATGTTTATATTTTTTGTATTAATTTTTAAGGAGGACGCTACTATGTCATATGTTAGCGAACAGCTTGAAAAGCTGAAAGCAAAAAACACAAACGAGCCTGAGTTTATCCAGGCTGCCACAGAGGTTCTTACTTCTCTTGAGCCCGTTTTTGAGAAGAATCCTCAGTACGAAGAAAACGGTATTCTTGAGAGAATCACCGAGCCCGAGAGAGTTGTTATGTTCAGAGTTCCTTGGGTAGACGACAACGGCAAGGTTCAGGTTAACCGCGGTTTCCGTGTTCAGTTCAACAGCGCTATCGGTCCCTACAAGGGCGGTCTCAGACTTCATCCCTCTGTAAACCTCGGCGTAATTAAGTTCCTCGGCTTTGAGCAGATTTTCAAGAACTCGCTTACAGGTCTTCCTATCGGCGGCGGTAAGGGCGGCTCTGACTTTGACCCCAAGGGCAAGAGCGACAACGAGGTTATGCGTTTCTGCCAGAGCTTTATGACAGAGCTTTGCAGACACATCGGCGCAGACACTGACGTTCCCGCTGGCGACATCGGTACAGGCGCTCGCGAAATCGGCTATATGTTTGGACAGTACAAGAGAATTAAGAATGTCAACGAGGGCGTTCTCACAGGTAAGGGTCTCAACTGGGGCGGTTCTCTCGCACGTACAGAGGCTACAGGTTACGGTCTGCTTTACCTCACAGACGCTATGCTCAGAGATCACGGCAAGTCGCTTAACGGCGCTACTGTTTGCGTATCAGGTTCAGGTAACGTTGCTATTTACGCTACAGAAAAGGCTACTCAGCTCGGCGCAAAGGTTGTAACACTGGCTGATTCTACAGGCTGGATTTACGACGAAGAGGGCATCGACCTTGACGCTGTTAAGGAGATTAAGGAAGTTAAGAGAGCAAGACTTTCAGAATATAAGAAATACAGACCCAACTCGCAGTACACAGAGGGCAAGTTTGACTGGTCAATCAAGTGCGACGTTGCGCTTCCTTGCGCTACTCAGAACGAGCTCACCGAGGACGACGCTAAGAGACTTATTGCTAACGGCTGCTACGCTGTTGCCGAGGGCGCTAATATGCCTACAACTCTTGAGGCTACAAAGCTTATTCAGGAAGCAGGAATCCTCTTTGCTCCCGGTAAGGCTGCTAACGCCGGCGGCGTTGCTACATCAGCTCTCGAGATGAGCCAGAACTCACAGAGACTTTCATGGACATTCGAAGAGGTTGACGCTAAGCTTAAAGACATTATGGAGAACATCTATAAGAACATCTCTGAGGCCGCTAAGGAGTACGGTTACGAGGATAACTTCGTAGTCGGCGCTAACATCGCAGGCTTTGTTAAGGTTGCTGATTCTATGATTCAGCAGGGCGTTTGCTAATTTATCATTAAATAAAATTACAGCAGTCGTTAATTCGGCTGCTGTTTTTTTATTGTATATGAAACTCCTGTGTTTTGATTTCTCGGGCACTTTTTTATATTATATTGACTTTTTACTTTTATCATTTATAATATAAATATGAATAAATATTTATTAAGAACGGTAAAGTTAATATCTTTATTTTTGGCTGTGCTTTTGTTTTCATTGTTCTTGCAAAACTACGTGCTGTGCCACATTGACCACAACAAGCTCAGGATTGACGGCTTTTATCTTGAGGAAGAAAATACCCTTGACGTGGTTTTGACCGGCGCAAGCGAGATATACACAGGGTTTTCTCCGGGACTTGCTTATGAAAAATTCGGCTTCACAAGCTATCCTTACGCCACCGCGTCATTAACCGCGGGCGCGGCTCTTACTCAGATTAAAGAGATTGAGCGCACTCAAAATCCAAAGCTGATTTTGGTAGAGATAAATCCTTTTATTTATCCCGATGACAGCAACGAAACCAACGAGGGAAGCGTCAGAAATTATATAGATTATGTTCCGCTTAACAAAAACAAGGTTGATTATATCGAAGGGCTTGACGTTGAGCACAAGGAAGAGTATTATTTTCCTCTGATTAAGTATCATAATTCTTGGGACGATTATCCCGGCGGATTTAAGTTTTTGGGCGCGCTTTTGCAGCAGCATTTTCGCGGATATACGCTGTTAAAGGGCTACAAATCCAATATCGGAAAGTGCGGCTACGACGAGCAGTACCTCAATAAGGCGCTTATCAGCGATGATACAGAGGCTGATTTAACGCCGTTTAGCGAGCAAAAGCTTCGTGAGCTTTTGGAGTACTGCAAAGAAAATAATATAAATATTGTCTTTTTCAGAGCTCCTCACCTTGAAAGAGAGGTCGATTATGAGAGCTTTTGTATGTCCAATAGAGCCGGTAAAATTATTAATTCTTACGGCTTTGATTTTTTTAACTTTGAGCGCGATCCTGTTACGATGAATTATACTCCGGATTTATATTACAATATTCAGCATCTTAACGCCTACGGCTCGGCAAAATTCACCGAATATCTGGGCGAAATAATCACCGGCAAATACAATGTAGGAAAATCCGAGCTTACCGACGCGCAAAAGCGAGGTTGGGAAGAAGCTGTTGATTACTATCATCAGTTTTATAACTGTTGTGACCAGAAGCTAAAGGAATACGCCGGAGAGGATCCCTTAACTCTTGAAATTGAGGAAGATTTGGAAGGTATCAAGCAAATTAAAAAATATAACCAATCACCGGGGAACTAAAGCTCCTGCGGTGAGGCTGCATTGAGCTTTGCTCCGAGTTAAATGAAAATAACGGGGGAGAGCAGGAACTTTTTAGGCGTAAAACGCTTGAAATAAAAGGCTAATTTTCGAAAAAACGATTAACGATTGTTAAATATTTAACAGGTAATAGGGTGCAAAATATTTTAACGGAAGATATTAGGAATCAGACAAACAGAGCCCTGTGAGAAATAAAAAACGTAATTGACTGCGTTCCTGAAGGGCTGTGGAGCAGAGAATACTGTGAAATGCCGCTTTTTAAGCATATTTATCACATGCTTCATTCGCTTGACTTTCGGTACATAAATCCCAATGATTCAAGCTATCGCGAGCCGAAAATCCATATTAAGGATTTGAACAATCTTGACGCTGTAACCGATAAATTTATCTCTAAATCAGAGATTACCGATTACTATAATGAGATAAAAATTAAAATTACAGCTTATACAAATTTTCTTAACGATACAATTGTTAAAAGAGAAACCCGCAGATTGCTCACACACAAGGCTTGAATTAATACTCGGTCAGTTTAGACATCTGCACACGCACATGGGAATGATTATGGGCTTCATCAAAGAAGCTACGGGAATGTGGCCGACGGTGCTCGGACTTGAAAATCCAATCCCGCAGGACGACAATTATAATAAGTTTTGTTAAATAAAAGGAAATGAGAGAGTTATTGCAGGATAAGCCTATAAAGGCAGGCTTTGGCAGAAACGGCTTGTAATAAGCCCGATTTGCTCATTTTCTTATTTTACTTCTCCCCTCAATTATACAAAATATTCATTTTGTATAATTATTCTAATTTAGAATTATACCTCTCTCTTTATGTGTTATAATATATTTATTAAAGGAATTACGCTCAATCAGGCTGTATTATTTGCGAATTTCAATTAAGCAGTTATGCGGAGTTTAACACAACAGATGTTAAAGGATTTTATTTGATAATAGTATAAGTCCTTCATAAGTCGAGGTGAAATTTATGGCTGTAAAATTTCAGGACGAAGCCTTCCCAATACTCAAGGAATATCTTTTTTATCAGCAGACCGTTCGCCAAAGGTCGCCTAAAACCGTTGACGAGTACTTTCTTGACCTGCGGACTTTTTTCAGGTATTTGAAGGTTTACCGCGGGCTTGTTCCTAAGGACGCCGACTTTGAAGACATTAAAATTGACGACATTGATTTGGATTTCCTTAAAGCCGTAGACCTGAATGAAGCTTATATGTATATGGATTTTCTGCTGCGTGAGCGCGAGCTTAACGCCTCTTCCCGAGCGCGCAAGTGTTCAAGCTTAAAGGGCTTTTTTAAGTTCATATCCAAAAAGAAGCATTATTTATCCGCGGATCCGCTCGAGGAGCTTGAGCTTCCCAAAAAGAAAAAATCCTTGCCTAAGTACCTCACCCTTGAACAGAGCATTGAATTATTAAACGCTGTTGACGGTCCGTACCGCGAACGTGACTACGCAATTTTAACGCTTTTTCTTAATTGCGGGTTGCGTGTTTCGGAAATGGCAAGACTAAATTACACCGATATTCGCAGTGATAATACGCTCAGGATTCTCGGCAAGGGCAACAAGGAACGCGTAGTTTACCTCAACAGCGCCTGTCTAGACGCGATTAACGACTATATGAGCGTTCGCCCTGTTGACGGCGTTAAGGACAAATCAGCGCTGTTTATAAGCAGAAATAACAACCGAATGTCTGTAAAGACAATTCAGGCTTTGGTTTATAAGTATCTTGAAAAAATCGGGCTGAGCGCTCAGGGCTATTCTTGCCATAAGCTAAGGCATACCGCAGCAACGCTGATGTATCAGCACGGCGGCGTTGACGTCAGGGTGCTAAAGGATATTTTAGGGCACGAAAACCTCGGCACAACTGAGATTTACACTCATTTAAGCTCCGAGCAGATGAAAAACGCCGCGGAGTCCAATCCCCTGTCAAAAGTACATAAAAAAGATTAAGGAGCCTGCGCAGGCTCCTTTTTTTAATAAGTTATATTAATACAGCGCCGCCTATGTCGGTAAGCGGCATATAATCGCATAATATTTCTATTTTAGAATTATAATCTTCGCAAAATTGTTTTATTTTTTCATAATCGGGGTGGCTTTTTACATTTCCGAAAAAGAAAACCCTTCCCCTGTCGCAAAATCCCGCGCCGCCGATAAAGCCGTAATCAAAGCCCTTTAATTCAATATGCCCGGGTTCGGTTAACAGCACGTCAACTCCGTTTTCCGCAAGCGCGTTTCTGATGGACTTATCGGCAGTAATTACAGCATTTTCGCTGATTTTCAGCGCCGAACACCGCGTGTAGCCCTGCCTTACGTTAACAAGCTTAATGTTATTTTCAAGGCAAAACCGCTTTACGCTGTCGTCAATATAATCCAGCAGACCGTAAAGCGAATCCCCGGCTAAAAGGCAGTTTAGCAGGATATTTTCGGGGTAGGTCCTCCCTGCTATCTTTGAACAGCTGTCAAGCGTGAAAACCCTGTTTTTGATTTTTAACACCTGCATATCGGCGTGATTTTGTTCAGGCTTATGAAACACAGAAATATTCTTTGAAGGAATTATATTGTAGCCGAATTTAGCGAGTTCATCGCAAAAGCAAGGATATAAATTGCTGATTATTACATCCTTCATCAGCTTACAGCCTCAAACGCGTCACGGATATTCTTTACTCCGATTAGCTCCGCGTCGTCGCAGTGAACGCCCTTTAGGTTATGATACGGCAAAATGATTTTATTAAAGCCGAGCCTTACAGCCTCGTTAATCCTCATTTGAGCCTGAGAAACCGAACGGATTTCTCCTGCCAAGCCGATTTCTCCGAAAACTACCGCTTTTTCGTCCACAGGCTTGTCCTTTAGGCTGCTGATAAGCGCCATAGCGATAGAAAGGTCAATCGCGGGTTCGTCAACCCTAAGTCCGCCGACGATGTTGATGTATGTATCGCTGTTTGAAAAATAGTAGCCTGCGCGTTTTTCGAGCACCGCCAAAAGCATAGAAAGCCTGTTGTAGTCAAAGCCCGTCGCCATTCTTCTGGCGTTGCCGTAGCCGCTCTGGGTTGCAAGCCCCTGAGTTTCCGCGAGAATCGGGCGCGAGCCCTCGATTGTGCAGGTTACGCAGGTACCCGAAACATTCTTCGGTCTGCCCGAAAGCAGCATTACGGAGGGATTTTCGACCTCCTGCAAGCCCTTGTCCGTCATCTCAAAAACGCCGATTTCATTTGTTGAGCCGTAACGG
Organism: uncultured Ruminococcus sp.; assembly: GCA_905235295.1. Classification (GTDB taxonomy): domain Bacteria; phylum Bacillota; class Clostridia; order Oscillospirales; family Acutalibacteraceae; genus Ruminococcoides. The sequence goes on from CAJOLF010000018.1 coordinate 11,035, forward strand.
TTCTTAACGGCTCGCAAAATGCGGCAGCTCATTTGCTTGTCGCCCTCAAAGTGAAGCACAGTGTCAACAATATGCTCAAGCACCTTAGGACCTGCGATAGAGCCTTCCTTGTTGACGTGACCGACAACAAACATCGGAATATCAAGGCTTTTAGCGGTTCGCATAAGCATATTTGTACATTCCCTAACCTGAGTAACGCTGCCGGGTGACGAGCTCAGCTCCGAAAGGTTCATAGTTTGGATAGAGTCGATCATCACAAGGTCGGGCTTAACGCTTTTAATCTGCTCGCAGATTACCTCAACGTCGGTTTCGGTCATAACAAAAAGATTAGGCGAATCCACGCCGAGCCTGATTGCTCTGAGCTTTAGCTGTCTTTTGCTCTCCTCGCCCGAAACATACAAAATTTTCAGGCTGCTGCCCATATATTCGCAAATCTGCATAAGCACGGTGGATTTGCCTATTCCCGGATCTCCGCCCAAAAGAATCAGGCTTCCTTTAACAATTCCTCCGCCCAAAACCCGATTAAGCTCCTTGCAGCCCGTGTCGTATCTGTGCTCGTCGTCTGTGGAAATCTCGTTAATGGAATAAGGCTTTGAGTACGTCGAAAAAGCCCTTGTTTTTGCCGCAGGAGCGCTTTTTGACGTATCCTTAATCTCCTCGTTCATAGTATTCCATTCTCCGCAGGAAGGGCATTTTCCGTACCATTTGGCGGATTCATAGCCACATTCCGAGCAGATAAATACGCTTTTTATTTTTGCCATATTTTCACGTCCTAATAATTTTTATTTAACTTGCAGCAGGAGCATTAGCTCCACGGTGATTGGTTATAAAAATCAAGCAAGCCCGTTGAAATCGCAAAAGCGAGCTGCTTTTGATAATCGCTGTCAGTAAGCTTTTGACATTCCTCGGTATTGCTGATAAATCCACATTCTACAATCACAGCCGGTTGATTTGTGTTTTTAAGCAGATAAATACCGTCTCCTGCAACCTTACATTCCCTGTCAAGCCCTGTTTGAAGCAAGGAATTTAAGGAGAATTTTATGTTTTGCGCGAGCAGCTTGCTGTTTTCGTTGTTCGGAGAGTAAAAAATTTGTGAGCCGTGAGCCTTGCTGTCGGAAAACTTGTTTTGATGAATACTGATAATAACGTTATTTTCGTCGCAGTTATACAAATCAAGCCTGGTTTTCATATCATTCAGCTTGCGCTCCTTGACGTTGGAGCCTTCATCGCTGATAAAATTATCGTCCTCGCGCGTCATACTCACATCAAAGCCGAAAAGCCTGATTAAGTCAGCCGTATCATAAGAAATCGGCAGGTTAATGTCCTTTTCAAGAACTCCGTTGCACACCGCTCCCCCGTCCTGTCCGCCGTGTCCGGGATCAATTAAAATACTCGGCATAGCTTTTATCGGTTCGGCAGAGGTTTCCAGCTTAATTTTCGCGGTTGACAGCAGCATAAGCGCCATAAACGCCGTGAGAATAAGCGCGGTTGCGAGAACAGGCATAAATCTTTTTAGCTTCATATACAAACCTCCGCTATAAAATATGCGAAAAGCCGAGGCGTATATTACATTTATTATACATCATTTGGCAAAACTTATCAATAAAAATAAAATACAACTTGTAGTATATTTAAATAAGTGTTATAATATTAACAATCACTGCAAGTATAAGGAGATAACTATGAAAAAGCCCGGAAGAAACGACCCGTGCTGGTGCGGAAGCGGAAAGAAATATAAAAAATGCCATATTGATTTTGACGAGAAAATCGAGGAGATTGAGGCAGAAGGTCACATTGTGCCCGACCACAGCATTATTAAAACTCCCGAACAGATTGAAAAAATCAAAGAGAGCGCAAAAATCAATATCGCCGTGCTTGACTATGTTTCCGAGCACATCAAGGCTGGAATTTCCACCGCCGAGATTGACAAATGGGTGTACGACATAACAACAAAAATGGGCGGTATTCCCGCGCCGCTTAATTACCAAGGCTTCCCAAAGAGCGTTTGCACCTCGATTAACGATGAGGTTTGCCACGGTATTCCGTCAGAGGATATTATCTTAAAGGACGGCGACATCATAAACGTTGACTGTTCAACTAATCTGAACGGATATTATTCCGATTCGTCAAGAATGTTCTGCATAGGAAACGTAAGCGAGGATAAGCGCAGGCTCGTAGAAGCCGCAAAGCAAGCGCTTGACGAAGGCTTAAAGCAGGTTAAGCCCTGGGGCTTCCTCGGAGATATGGGACAGGCTGTTAACGACTTTATCAAGAGCAAGGGTTATTCCGTTGTTCGGGAAGTCGGCGGTCACGGAATTGGGCTTGAATTTCACGAAGAACCGTGGGTTAGCTATGTAAGCAAGAAGAACACCGAAATGCTTATGGTTCCCGGGTTTATTTTCACGATTGAGCCGATGATAAATATGGGCAAGCCGGATATTTTCACCGACGAGGACAACGGCTGGACAATCTACACCGAGGACGGTTCACCCTCAGCACAGTGGGAAATTCAGGTGCTTGTTACCGAGGACAGTTACGAGATAATTTCATATTAATCATAACTTATAATGATAAATATTAAGCGCTCCGCCCGGGAGCGCTTTTTTGATGTAAAATTATAACCAATTACCGAGGTCAAGCGCGCTTGCTTCGGGCTTTGCTCCGAGTTAAATTTTATTTAAGCAAGCCGTATTTAACCTTAACTCTGTCAAGCTTTTCAAGCATAGGCTCCGCGAGTAAAAACAATACCGCGAAGGTAGAAAAGCCGTGGATAATATCGAGCGGCAGACCTTGGAGCATATACGCTGTGATTGTCTGAAAATTTACCGGGGCACGCGTTAGAATAAGCGTTGAAAAGTTCATTATACCGCCGTAAATTACAACGGTTACAATGAATCCGAACACGCACAAAACGCCTCTGCTTCGCGGCAAAAAGCCTTTTCCGAACAGAACTCCCGCCAAAAATCCGATTATTCCCGCGGCGAACATCTGCCACGGAGTCCACGCGCCCTGACCGAAGTAGATGTTTGATACAAGCATCGTTACCGCGCCTACCATAAAGCCTGTTTCTCCGCCGAAGGCAACGCCTGAGATTATTACTATCGCAAGCACGGGCTTTACCTCCGGCAAGGCGATAAAGAGCGTTCTTCCCGCAATCGCAATCGCGCAGAGCACAGCGATTATAACAAGCTCTCTCGCCTGCGGCTTTCGTCCCTCAAACACCAAAAAGAACGGCGTCATACATTCAAGCAACACCAAAAGTGAAATAAACAGATACTTTTGGTCGTCAAGGTAGGTTGTGCCGATGAAAATTGTAAGGGGAATTAAGAGCAGTATCATCACAGCCGCGGCTGCCGTTCGCTTTGAAAGCTTATTTTTTTTGCTTTTAACAGGCTTTTCTCCGCCCTTTGTCACCGAGCTGAGGGAAAACATCAGCAAAACCGTCGGCAGAGCGATTAACGAAAAATTAAAAAAGAAATTAAATTCTTCGGGCTTGATAAACCCGAGCAGATCCGTGTTAAAAAGGATACCGAAAACAAGCAAAACAGCGCCGATTACCGCAGTGATTTTTTTATAAAGCGGTATTTTGGGCTTCTCTTTTTTCAATTCCCGATGTTCAACCGAGTCAAGCTTAAAGTCTATATCATCAAAAATCGCTTTTTCCTCTTCCCTTTTGCCCGTACAGCAGTAGATAACGTCCTCCGCGGTAACGGCGCCCTCTGTAATTCCGCTTGAAATTCTCGCGGCAGAGGTTACGTAAAAGCTGTTTGAAGAGAAAAATTCTCTCGGCGTGCCTGACGAAACAATCTCTCCGTTAAAAAGCATAGCGCAGTAATCGGTATATTTCGCGCAAAACTCAATATCGTGAGTGACCATAATCACCGTTACGCCCGATTTATTCAGAGCCTTGATTATTGCGGCAAATTCCGCTTTTAAGCTCGCGTCAAGCCCCTTTGTGGGCTCGTCAAGCAAGAGAATTTCAGGCTTAATAAGCAAAAGCTTTGCGATAGCCGCGCGCTGAGCCTCTCCGCCCGATAAATCAAACGGATGGCGGTCAAGGAGTTTTTCAAGCCTGCAAGCCCTAATGACGGAAGCCAAAAGGCTTTGCCTCTCATCTTTTTTCATTTCCGAGCCTAAAAAGGCGTCTTCGAGGGAGCTTAAAACAGTTTTCGCGCCTAAAATCAGCCGCGGGTTTTGCGGCAGCGCCGCGATTACTACGTCACTCACAATAACCCTGCCGCTGTAAGGTGAGTTTAAGGAATTGATTACCGACAGCAGCGTGCTTTTGCCTGCGCCATTTCCGCCGACAATTGCGAAAAAGCTTCCCTTGCTGACTTTAAGCGATAAATTTTTGAGTATATCCGCGCTGTTTTTTTCGTATCTGAACCAAATATTTTTAAGCTCAACCGCCGCTTCATTTTCATGTGGCTCAGGCTTGATGTTAAGCGGAAATAGCTTATGATTACGGCTAAAATTATACAGCCAATCCCTGCCCTGAGAAATATTTACCGGGCAGTCGGAACCGGCATCGTCAACAGCGTACCAAATCCTCATTGAGGCAGGTAAATCCGCAAAGGAATTGCTGTTTATATCCCTGAGATTTTTACCAGTATTTTCAGGTGTATCGAAGGACACAACTGCGCCGTTTTCAAGCACAATCACCTTGTCGCTGAACGAAACGACCTCCTCCAATCTGTGCTCGGTGATAATAACGGTAACTCCAAGCTCGCTGTTGATTTTTTTTAATACCGACAAAAATTCCGAGGAAGCCACAGGGTCAAGCTGGCTTGTCGGTTCGTCAAGTATCAAAAGCTGAGGCTGCATTGTCATTATCGAGGCAAGGCACAAAATTTGCTTTTGACCTCCCGAAAGTGTGCTTACATCGCTTTCAAAGTAGCTTTCTATTCCAAAATAAGCCGCGGTTTCCGCAACACGCCTGCGAATTGTACCGTTGTCAACTCCCAAGCTTTCAAGCCCGAAGGCAAGCTCGTGCCAGACCTTATCGGTGACGATTTGATTTTCGGGATCTTGTGATACAAAGCCGATTTTCCCGCTTTGAGCGTCAAACGGCAGAGAATATAAATCATCTCCGAAAAATTCAATGCTTCCCTGCTTTTTTCCGTGAGGAGCAAGCGCGGGCTTCAAAAGCCTTAAAAGCGTGCTTTTTCCGCTTCCCGAAGGTCCGAAAAGCGTAATGAACTCTCCCGAGTTGATTGTCAGGTTAATATTTTTTATAACATCATTTTCAGCGTTTGAGTAGCAAAAGCTTAAATTGCCGATCTTAACCGCTTCCATTTTAAGCCCTCCCAAACGTTAGTAATAAACGGAATCAGCATAACAAAAAAGTAAACCGCAAAAAATGTTATGCTTAAAATTCCCGAAAAATCAAACTTAAACTGCGGAAAATAGCTGTAATTTACCGTTCCCGCGCAAATCAGGGCAGTAAGAACCGCGGCGGAGGATAAAATTATTCCAAGCAAAACGCCGTCGGATTTTTTGAATTTGAAAACCGAATACGCTGTTCTCCCTTTCAATCCGTAACCCCTGCTTTTCATAGAATCCGCAGTTTCTATCGCGTTTTCAAGCGACCACGAAATCATAACAGAAAAAGCGCCGATTAAGCCCTTGAATTTTTTTCTAAGCGGCTGTTTCTCTCCGTGATTATCAAAGCAGCTTTGAGCGGTTCTCACTTCCTTTAGCTGAGCGATAAACCTCGGCACAAAGCGAAGCGTCATAGAAATCACAAGGCTGAGCGACGGAATTATCCTGCCGAAAAGATACATTATCTTGTCGGAAGTCATCACCTTGTTAAAAAGGGAAAACCAAAGCAAAACCGAACCGAACATCACCGCCGAAGCTCCGCCGTAGATGACAGACTCGAGCGTAAGCGGATTTTGCCACGGCAGATAGGTTATGATTGTCATACCCCTGTGGTTAAAAACAGGATTGATTATCATTATAACAACAATCAGCGGCAATACGTATTTTGCGGTGAACACGGCAGTTTTTCCTCCGTTGACGCAAAAAGCGTTCAAAAACGCGCAAAACAAAGAAATCACAATGCAAACAGGGTGCATCAAAAACATTGAAAAACCGATTGTCAGCGCAAAATACAGAAACGTTACAAACGGATGAGTTTTATTAAAAGCGTCATTCATAGTTTGTTGCTCCGTGCTTTTATTTCAAATCTCTGCCGGAATTGCAGGTATAGTTCCATTCGATTACATCACCGTTTTGCACCACATACCTTGAGCATCCGTAGTTTGGGTACCAAGAATTAACCGCGTATTGCCAGCCCGACAACTCGCCGCAGTCAAATTCATAAATATTCGCTATTCCCTCAATATAAGATGAATTATAAATCGGCGTCCACGAATATTCCGTATGAATATTGTTTTCTTTGCAAACCCTCAGCAGAATGTCAAAAACCGATTCTCCGTCCGCTACCTCTACCCTCTCGGGCTTCAATATCCAGCCGTCGCTCGGAATAAGCTCAGCCAAATCAGAATCAAGCTTATCCATATTATCAAGAATGGTAGAACAGGAGATTGAAAACGTGCAGTAAATTTTTCCGTCTGCCGTGGTTTGCTCCTGAGGCTCAACAGGCTTCGGCTTTCCGTTAGGTACAGGCTCTGTATTATATTTATCCTTTACCGCAGAGCCTGAGCCTTTTGCAGATTTTTCGCTTTTCTCGGTGTTTGCGGATGATTCACCTGAATTTTGCGAATGAGAATCAGAGGCGGAATTTAATTCGATATTTTTTGCCGTCGTCGGCTGAACAGTTGTTTCAGCTTGCGAAGCGGCTGCCGAAAAGGTCGCAATTTGCTCATTTTCAGCCGTTGCTTTTGTATTATCCGCCTGAGATGAATACACGGAAGGTTCGGTGCTGCTGCGCGCGGCTTCGGATTCTGATGCGCCGTTAAGGCTTCCTCCGCTGATAAAAGCGATGACTAACGCGGCGACAATGACTGCCGCGACCGTAATCGCGACCTTATTCTTTTTAATAAAATCAATCATAATTTATCTCGGAATACCCGCAATGTACCTTTGCAGGCTTGTAACGTCGCTGACGGTAACAACTCCGTCGCTGTTAATGTCGGAATGAGCTGCCTGCCGCTCGGTAAAAGCTTCAATTAGCGCAATATACCTTTGCAGAACAGCCGCGTCGTTAATGTCAATCCTGTAATCGGAATTAAAATCATAATAAACGTCGCTCATATCATAAAGCCGATTTTTGTTTTCGGTCAGTCTTTTGTAAGCCGCAAGAGCGTAAAAACACTGTTCGGTTGACATCTGATTATATTCTCCGTTTGCTTCGTGCCTAAATCCGCCGTCAACGGAGAAGCTCAGCATATTATCAATCAGGCTGCTGCCGTTTTTGATAAAGCGCGCGTCCTTGTTGGGGTTGATTCCTAACGAGCACAAAGCCACAACCATCTGCGCGCTGCCTTCGGGCGTCTGAGCGCCGAAAGCATCAAATCCGCCTGTTTGATTTTGCAAACTTGACATTACCTCAAGCGCGTTGTCAACAGCTGGTTTAACGCCGGCATTTGTGCCGTAATAAGGCGCCAAAGCGGTGATTGCCATTCCTGTCAAATCCGCGTCGGGTACTGAGTTGCTCAAGCTCCAGCCGCCCTGTTCGGTTTGATTTTCAAGTATATACTCAACCAATTTTTCTCTTGAAGCAGGATTTGCGGTTTCGCTGTCCTCGGGAATTTCATAATTCAGGCTGTCAACAGCGATTAGCGCCCAAATTGGACCGTTAACGCCCTGTTTTTTGACATAATCAAAGTCGTTAAGCGGCTCAACAAGGTCATAGCCCTCAAAATCCGTCGCGTCCGTGCCGATTGAGCTTAACGCCGCAATCAGCCTTGAATTATCGGTGGATTTTGAGCGGTGAAGCTTATTTGAACCGATATTTTTAATATATTCTACGGCGTTTTTTCGGTATTCATCGGCAAATTCAGGGCTGATTTTCTCCGCTCTGGCAAGCCCCAAAGCAAGCCATTCTCCGCCGACCGAGCCGACAGACGGAGCGCTGCCGCCGAGCAGCCGCTGCGCGGTGTCTTCAAATTTGTCAAAAATAACCCTGTCGCTGTTTTCAGCGCTGAATTTCACCGTTAGCTTATACACGGTTTCCTCAGCGGCTTCGTTCATTGTAGGCCAGCTCGAGTTGCCGACGCCGATGTAAATTGTATCGCCGTCATTTACTTTAATACTTTCGCTCCTCTTGATTTCCGCGCCGTTATTCTCGGGCAGGTATTCGTTTTTATAAACGCGTACCTGATAGTTTTTGTTGAACGCCTCGGGAACGAAATAAATTCCGTCATTATCGCTTTCAACAAACAAAATATAATCTGTTACAGATGAATCAAATTCCCTGTCCAACGAGCCGTTTGTAACTTCAATAGAGCTGAGAAAGGTGTCCGAATTACCCCAAAGGCTACCTATATCCGCTCCCCAGTTTAAGGAGTACAACACGCTTACTTCATCGCCGTTTTGCAAGCCGTCATTATTTACGGAATAATATGAAGCCGCCTGAGTTGTGAACCAGTCGTTAAGAGTCATCATCCAGCCTCCCGAGCCGTTACTCGCGAACTCTTCAAGCCCGTTTACTGAGGAAAGATACCCCCAGCTGTTAAAGCTGAATGGGATATTATTAACTTCAAGCGCGTTTTCTACCACGCTTTGCATTGTACTGCCGGAATCAAGATTAATCCATTCGTCAAGCAAAACGCCGTCCCAAGCCGCGCCGTCGGCTTTTGCAAAGGTTGTGTTTTTTACAATAACCTTTACCTTCTGTACGTCAGCGGCGTTTGCGGTAAACGCAAAGCTCATTACCGAGATAACGCACAGCAGTGCAATAATTACCGAAACGGATTTTTTTAGTGTGTTCATATTTATACCTCCTTTAAAAAGCAAAATGCTTTTCTAATACAACATAGAAAAGCACAACACAACAATCCGCTATGTTTTTAGAATAGCAGATTAAAAGCGGCTGCGCTTCTTCTTATCCAAGAATGCAAGACCAAGACTGCGCGGCAGCGATCTGACTTATGGTTCCCCAAATACAGTAATGAAAGTTGCTACGGATTCTCACCGTATTCTCTATTACATTCCTTATTGACGCCAACAAGGAAAAACGCGCAGGCTGTAAATATTATCTTTTATCTTAATCAAGTATATCACATATTCATTTTGCCGTCAATCAAAAACAGTGTTGTAACAAGATAAATCACGCAGAATACAATAAAAATGAGAATTAAGGGATGGTGGTAAAATGGAAAATATAATCAGTCTTTGTGATTTATCTATAAACAAAAACGGAACGGTGACGGAAATCAAATGCAAGCCCAAGCTGAAAAACAGGATGTCGGACCTCGGACTTTATGAGGGAGCCGAGGTTTGCCCTGTGATGAAAAGTCCTTTTGACGACCCGAGGGCGTACAAGGTCAACGATACGTTAATCGCGCTCAGAAACAGCGACGCGAAGCAAATCAAAGTAAAGCCCGGGGATTGAGCACAATGCGCGGAAAAAACAGGCAAACGGACTATTCCGTTGCGTTGGCAGGCAACCCGAACGTCGGCAAAAGTACAATTTTTAACGCTCTGACGGGCTTAAACAGGCACACAGGCAACTGGACGGGAAAAACAGTTGACTGCGGATTCGGAATCGCTAAAATCGGCGGAAAGCTTTTTAAGCTGACTGATTTGCCCGGAACATACTCCCTTAACTCTTTTTCCGAGGAGGAAAGAATAGCTAAGGATTTTTTATTGAATAACAATCCCGACTGCGTGATTATTACGCTCAATTCAAACGCGATAGAAAGGAACCTCAGCTTTGCGCTTGAGGTTTTGGCACTGAAAAAGAACGCCGTTGTATGCCTTAACCTGAGCGACGAAGCGGAAAAAAACGGAATCAGCATTGATTCAAAAAAGCTTTCCGATTTGCTCGGCGTTCCTGTGATTAAAACCAGCGCGGTAAAAAAGGACAGCCTGAAAAAACTGAAAAGCGTTATGCGCGAGGCTTGCGAAAAGTCCGGGCATAGCGAATCTGCGAATGATTTGGATACAGCACCAAGCACGGATACCCGGGTTTTGCATATTTTAAGCAGGCAAATCTGTGAAAAATGCGTCACCAAAAGCGATAAAAGAAGGGTTGACGAGCGTACCGCAAGGCTTGACAAAATACTGACGTCAAAGGCAACGGGAATCCCGATTATGCTGGCTTTGTTCGCTCTGCTTTTTTGGATAACCGCAATCGGAGCGAATTACCCGAGCGAGCTGCTGGGCACATTTTTCGATTTCATAAAGCAAAAGCTGTACGACTTGTTTGAGCTGATGAACGCTCCCGGCTTTTTAACGGGAATTTTGATTGACGGAATATACACAACGCTTTCCTGGGTGGTTTCGGTAATGCTTCCGCCGATGGCAATTTTCTTTCCGCTTTTTTCTTTGATAGAGGATTCGGGATATTTGCCCAGAATCGCCTTTAACCTTGACAAAGCCTACAACAAAAGCGGAGTTCACGGCAAGCAAAGCCTGACTATGGCAATGGGGCTCGGATGCAACGCCTGCGGAGTTACGGGATGCAGGATAATAGAAAGCCCAAAGGAAAGGCTTATTGCCGTTTTAACCAACAACATTATGCCCTGCAACGGAAGGCTGCCGATTTTGATTGCAATAATAACTATATTCTTTACAGGAACGGCGGCAGGCTTGCTCGGCTCGGTCAAAACCGCGCTGATTCTGCTTTTGGTAATCGTAATCTGCGTTTTGATAACGCTTTTGGTTTCAAAGGTATTGTCGGTTTGCTTGAAAAAAGAAAGCGCGTCGGGATTTTTGCTTGAGCTTCCTCCCTACCGCAAGCCGCAGTTTCGAAAAACGCTTGTCCGCTCAATTCTTGACAGAACAATATTTGTGCTCGGACGCGCCGCGGCGGTCGCGGCACCCGCGGGCGCGGTAATTTGGCTGTTCGCTAATATCTACATCGGCGACAGCTCAATCTTAAAGCACTGCACAGATTTTTTTGAGCCGTTCGGAAGCTTCATCGGGCTTGACGGAGTGATTGTGATGGCATTTATTTTGGGCTTTCCCGCGAACGAAACGGTTATTCCCATAATGATTATGGCGTACTCCGCAAGCGGCGTTATGAGCGATTTTACAAGCTACAGCGAGCTGTCGGCAATGCTGAGCGCCAATAACTGGAGCGCAATAACCGCCGTTTGTATGATAATTATGACGATTTTGCATTTTCCCTGCTCCACCACCTGCCTGACGATTAAAAAAGAAACAGGCAGCCTGCGTCAAACGCTGCTTTCAATGCTTATTCCGACTGCGTTGGGAATAATCCTCTGCGCGATTACGGCAAATATAATGAGAATGTTTTTATGACTAACGGGTACTGATTTTCCGAGTTTAATAAAACGCTTCACAACATATCCCTATGCTGTGAGGCGCTTAATTTTTTATTCCTGTTCCGCCTGAGCCGCTTTCATCATAATCGCGCATTCGACACGCTTACGCTGCAAAGAGCATCCTATATCGTATACTCCGTTGATATCTCCGGTAAAATTGTATGCATTCGCTGCACATCCCCCGCTGCAATACAGTTTGGCAAAACAGCCCCTGCACTCCTTTCGCGAGTATACATTGCATTTTTTGAACCTGTCACGAAGGTGCGTATCGGTCACTCCCGTATCGACGTTTCCCATCAGAAAATCAGGCATTCCCACAAACTGGTGGCACGGATAGAGATCTCCGTTCGGAGCGACTGCCAGATATTCGCATCCCGAACCGCATCCCGATAATCTTTTGTATGCGCACGGTCCTCCCGACAGGTCTATCATGAAATGGAAGAAATTGACCGCTTTTCCTTCGCGCTTTCTGTCCAGAAGGTACTTCGCAAGTATATCATACTGTTCAAGCAGCTGCGGAACATC
>CAJOLF010000019.1 GCA_905235295.1 uncultured Ruminococcus sp.
GCTTTTTTAATTGCGTTAATAAGCTTTTCGGCAAAGGTGCGGTTTTCATCAATCACTTCTTGACGTAAGGGAAAGCTATTTCATTTTTTCAACAATAGATATTATTTTCTCAAAAAACAGAGGAGCCGTGAAGAACGAAGAATAAATCTTCATTTCTTCACAGCTCCTTTAAAAAAGCTTGATCCCAAACATATTCAGAACCCACAGCACGATTCCGTAGACAATCGCCGCCGACGTGCCGTAGACAATCACAGGTCCCGCGATTATAAACATTTTCGCTCCCAGTCCCGTGACGAAGCCCTCTGTTTTGAACTCAATCGCGGGCGAGCTGACGGCGTTGGCAAAGCCCGTAATCGGCACAAGCGTACCGGCGCCCGCGTGCTTGGCGATTTTGTCGTAAACACCGAGCGCGGTCAGCAAAACTCCCAAAAATATCAGAGAAACCGAGACCAGCGTTTTCGCGTCCTTTTCCTCAATCCCGATATATTTGTAAAGCTCCAAAAGCCCCTGACCCACCGCGCAAATCGCGCCGCCGATTAAAAACGCCTTTATGCAGTTTACGTAGGTTTTTGATTTCGGCGAGTTCTTTTCAACAATCCTCGCGTATTCCTTTTTCGTTACCATTTTTACCTCTCCGCTTACAATCTGTTTTGATTTCGCCATTATTATGCGTGATTTTTTCTGATTTATGTTAAAATTATCACTTTATTTTTCGAATCACTTGTAGTATAATATAATAAATATAGTATAAAATGGGGGAAGAAGGGTTTGGAGCACTATCTTGACAACAGCGCGACCACTGCGGTATCCGCAAAGGCGGCTGAAAAAGCGCTGCAAATAATGACGCGTGTTTACGGCAACCCCTCATCTCTCCATTCAATGGGAATCGCGGCGGAAAAGGAGCTTAACCTCGCGCGGAAAACGTTAGCCGCTAACCTCGGCGCGCAGGCAGAGGAGATTTACTTTACAAGCGGCGGCACCGAAGCGAACAACCTCGCGCTTTTCGGCGCCGCGGAGGCAAAAAAACGCTCGGGTAAAAAGATAATTGTTTCCTCGGTCGAGCACAGCAGTGTAATCGAGGCGGCAAAAAAGCTTGAGCTTGACGGCTTTGACGTGGTGTATGTCTCTCCCCGAACGGACGGAGCGGTCCACCCCGAGGACGTCGCGGCGGAGCTTGACGGCAGCACAATCCTCGTTTCCGTGATGTATGTAAATAACGAAACGGGAGCCGTAATGCCTGTTGCCGAAATCTTTGAGCAGGCAAAGCTGATAAATCCCAACGTAATCTGCCACACCGACGCCGTTCAGGCGTTCGGGAAGCTCCCCGTAAAGGCAAAGAAGCTCGGCGCGGATTTAATCAGCGTCAGCGGACACAAGGTTTTCGCGCCCAAGGGAGTCGGAGCGATTTACGTAAAAAAAGGCGTGAGGCTCGTTGCGCGTCAGTACGGCGGCGAGCAGGAAAAAAAGCTGCGCCCGGGCACCGAACCGCTTCCGCTGATTGCGGCGTTCGGCGCGGCGTGCGAAGAATTTAAGCTTGAAGAAAACCTCGGGCGCGTCAAAGCTCTCAACGGCTACGCGCGCGAGAAGCTGGCAAAAATTGACGGAGTTTTGTTCAACTCACCCGACGCCGCCCTGCCTTATGTGCTCAACATAACCGCGGGCAGGGTAAGGAGCGAAACAATGCTTCACTTCCTTGAGGATAGAAATGTGTTTGTTTCCTCGGGCAGCGCCTGCGCCAAGGGCAAGCCCAGCCACGTGCTCAGCGCGATGGGGCTTGACAAAGCCAGAGCCGATTCGGCGCTGAGAATCAGCTTTTCAAAATACAATACCAAACAGGATGTTGACGCTCTGTGCGAAGGCATAGAAGCCGGACTTGCGGTGCTGGCGCACAGATAGCGTAATAAGGATAGAATATGAAAGAAATTTTACTTCTAAAGGACGGCGAGATTGTCCTTAAAGGTCTCAACCGCCGCCAGTTTGAGGACGTATTAAAAAAGAATATCAAAACCGCGCTCAGCCCGCTCGGCAGGTTTGAGATTACATCTTCTCAGTCAACCGTCCGAGTAAGACCGCTCGACGACGATATTGACCTTGACGAAGCGTGCGAAAGGGTGTCGCGCGTGTTCGGAATCGTGAGCTTTTCAAGAGCCGCCCTGTGCGACGAAAAAACTCTTGAATCCGTGCTCGCCACCGCTCCCGCTTACCTCGCAAAGCAGCTAAAAGCCGCCAAGACCTTTAAGGTAGAGGCAAAGCGCAGCGACAAAAAATTCCCCTACAAATCCCCCGAGATTTGCAGAGAAACAGGCGGAGCGATACTCAGTAAATTTCCTCATCTCAGGGTTGACGTTCACAATCCCGACGTGACGGTATATGTGGAAATCCGCGACTTCGGCGCGTATATCCACGCCGACCCGATTCGCGGCGCGGGCGGAATCCCGGTCGGAACAGGCGGCAAGGCGGCAATCCTAATCAGCGGCGGAATCGACTCGCCCGTAGCGGCGTATATGATGGCAAAGCGCGGAATCAAGCTGACCGCCGTGCACTTTGCGAGTCCGCCCTACACAAGCCAAAGGGCTGAGGAAAAGGTAGTGAGGCTTCTGCAAAAGGTAAGCCGCTACGCCGGACCGATAAAGATGTACACAGTTCCGTTCACAAAGCTGCAGGAAAAGCTCAGGGACGACTGCCCCGAGGAGCTGTTCACGATAATTATGCGCAGGCTGATGATGCAGATTTCTCAGAGAATCGCCGAGCAAAACGAATGCCAGGCGCTCATAACGGGCGAAAGCCTCGGTCAGGTAGCAAGCCAGACAATCGGCGCTCTCGGCTGTACAAACGAAGCCGCCGATATGGTGGTTTTCAGACCGCTTATCGGTATGGATAAGCAGGAGATTATCGACGTCGCCTATAAAATCGACACCTATCAGACCTCAATCGAGCCATACGAGGACTGCTGCACGGTATTCACTCCCAAGCATCCCCGCACAAAGCCGGTACTCAAATACGTAAAAGAGGCTCAGGAAAAGGCGGAGTTTGAGCCGCTGATAGAAGAGGCTCTGCAAAACCTCAAAATCACCTTTATTTCACCCAACGATAATTAATACTAATATCTTTTTAAAGCGTTTTATCAGAAATTAGTATAAAGTCATAACCATACCGCGAGAAAGGAATGACTTGCGTGTTTATAGAAATAATTTCGGTAAATAAAAAGAAAGAACCCGACGCGCTGTTTGAACGCGCCGACGAGCTCAGGGAAAAGCTTGACAAATACGGCTACTCGCTTAAATCAGTCAAAAAGACGCTGATGAACCCCGTGGCAATCAACTCAACGCTTAACACCCTCGCGCGCGGCGACGAAAAGCCCGACGTGGTAATCATCGCCAACGCCCTAAGAACCAAGGACAGCTCGTCGTTCAAAAAATATTTTGTCGAGACGGTTGTAGCCGCCGAGCGGGCGGAAACCGAACCGGCTCCCAAGGACTACTGGAAGAAACGCAACAAGGCGTTCGCCAAAGCAAAGAAAGACAAGCTCAGCGGCGAGGAGCTGGAGGCTCTTAAAGACGAGTACACACTTCAGCGCAAAAAGGCAAAGGTTTTCTCTCTCGGGGATTTCGGCAACGGCTACAAGGGCTATTGCTTTATGTACAAGGGAATCCGCGTCGCCGCTGTACCTAAGGCGGAGCTGACCGAAGCTGATTTCAGCGAGGTCGCGGCTTTGGCGGCGGTGAGAACTACGGAAATTTTTGAAAATTCCGCCAACGACTATCCCGACGGCTTTTCTATTGTAGATTACACTCCGCCGAAAACAGGCTTTGTAAATCAGTTTATTCCGCTCAGGAGCGACTCCAAAAAGGAAGTCGGCAGAAAGTGCGTAGTAATTGCCGCGTTTTTGGTATTCCTCGGCGCGCTCGCCCTGCTGTTCTACAATATGGTTTTCCTCAGTATGCGCAACGCCCAATTAAACGGCGAGATTCAGACAGTCGCCCATGGCGACAGAAGCGACGACCCCCACGCGCCCGAAACGGACGAGGGTATCGACTGGGATGCGCTGAAGGAAATAAACGATGAAATTGTCGGCTGGATTCAGATTAACGACACCCAAATCGACTACCCCGTGCTCTGGCACAAGGACGACGATATGTCGAGCCAGTATTACCTTAACCACAACTACAAGAATGAATACGACTCCTACGGTTCAATCTTCCTTGACTACCGCTGTACAAACGGAACCGACAGCAAAAATATAATTATGCACGGTCATCACATGAACGACGGCTCAATGTTCGGCAACCTTATGGACTACGGCGGAACCTCGCCGGACCTTGATTTTTACAAGGAGGCTCCCACAATCAGGTTTGACACGCCGCAGGCGGCGGGAACCTACAAAATCATCTCGGTTTTCAAAACCAACACGCTCTCAAGCCAGGGCGAGTTCTTTAACTATATGATAGGCAACTTCCAAAACGAAAAAGACTTTATGAACTACGTCTATAACGTCCGCGTGCGTTCGCTCATCAACTGTCCGGTAAACGTAAACGAGGACGACGAGCTGATAACCCTTTCAACCTGCTCTTACGAGTTCACAAACTTCAGAACCGTAGTTGTCGCGCGAAGGGTGAGAATCGGCGAGGATCCAAAGGTTGACGTCAGCAAGGCGAGCGTTAACGACGACGCCGTTTGGCCCGAGGTTTACTATTCCTCGCGCGGCGGCACCCGCCCGGAGGTTACCGACTTCGTCAAGGCGTACGAAAAGAAGCAGATTAACTGGTACGACGGAACCTTCGACTTCAAGGATCAGAAGGTTTCAGTCAGCGGAGCGACAACCGCGGCGCCGACCACTGAAAAGTCAAAGGACGACGATGACAAAACGGAAGCTCAGACCACTACGGATTTGGTTGTGTACCATACCGTCAAGTTCATAAACTATGACGGTTCCGAGATTTCAACACAGCAGGTGCTCGACGGTCAGCCCGCTCAGGCGCCGCCCAATCCGAAAAAACCGAGCGATAACTATTATAACTACGTCTTTAAGGGCTGGCAGCTCGATTTTAACTGCGTTGTAGCCGATATGACTATCGCGCCGAACTTTGAGCCGCAGCTAAAGCCCGAGTTTGTTCAGAATTAGGAGGTAAAAAATGGACTATAAAATAGTTTTTTATTCCGCCCAAAAGACCTCACTGTGTGAGCGGACTCTTAAAAAAAGCCTTTCGGCAATCCGCTTGAATCACTCCGGCTCCGCCTTCGCGATAAAAAACGACTCGCTCGGCAAGCAGCTGACAGAGATTTTAAATTCCTGCGACATCGCGTTTGTAATCGGCGGGCTCGGCTTCGGCGACAGCCGGAATACAGCCAAAATAATCTCAAACGCTGCGGCGGACTGCGACTGCGACCTTGTAAAAAAGCTCAGGGGTATTGACGGACACGACGGATATATGTTAAAATCAGGCGACAAGCTGATGATTCTGCTGCCCGATGACCCCGAACAAATCGAGGCGATTGTCAAGGGAGAGCTTTCGGGCTATCTAAGATATTTTGCAAAAGGCAATTAACCCTATTAATGAAAAGGAAGGGATAATCTATGAATACAAGCACATTTGAAACCTACGAATCGGATGTTCGCTCATATTGCAGGCATTTTCCAAAGGTGTTTACAAACGCCAAGGGCGCGGTACTCACCGATGAGGACGGCAACGACTACATCGACTTTTTCTGTGGAGCGGGAGCCGTAAACTACGGCCACAACAACGACTACATCAAGCAGAAAATGATTGAATATCTCTCAACGGACGGAATCATTCACGCGCTTGATATGTACACCGTGCCTAAGCGCGAGTTTATAGAAACGCTCGAGAAAAAGATCATCGAGCCGCGCGGTCTGAGCTACAAAATTCAGTTCTGCGGACCGACAGGCACCAACGCGGTAGAAGCCGCTTTGAAGCTCGCGCGCAAGAACAAGGGCAGAAGCAACGTATTCTCGTTTATGGGCTGTTTTCACGGAATGACTCTCGGCGCGCTTTCGCTCACCTCGGAAATGTACGCGCGCAACGCCGCGGGAGTAAGCTTTTCCGACGTTACCCACATTCCGGCTCCCTATATGTTCGAGGGACTTGATGTTATTCAGTATATGCAGACTCTCATAGACGACGACCATTCCGGCGTGGAAAAGCCCGCCGCGGTTGTTATGGAAACCCTCCAGGCAGAGGGCGGAATCCGTCCTTTCTCGGATCAGTTCCTCCGCGATGTACGCGAGTTCTGCGATAAAAACGATATTCTTATGATTGTCGATGATATTCAGGTCGGCTGCTGCCGCTGCGGAACCTTCTTCTCGTTCGAGCGCGCGGGTATTCAGCCCGATATGGTAGTGATGTCAAAGTCAATCGGCGGTCTGGGTATGCCGCTTGCGATTTTACTCCTCAAGGAGGAGCTTGATCAGTGGAAGCCAGGCGAGCACAACGGCACCTTCAGAGGCAACCAGCTCTCGTTCGTCGCGGGCAAGGCTTCGTTCGACTGGCTGCTCGAAAACAGCGTAGAGGCAGAAACCCGGCGCAAGGGCGAGCTTGTAAAGAGCTTTGTCGAGCGCGAGATTCTTCCTCTCGACAGCCGTCTTGAGCTTCGCGGAATGGGACTTATCTGGGGTATTGACTTCGGGGCGATTAATCCCGAGCTTTCGGAGACAGTAATCGAAAAATGCTTCGAAAACCGTCTTATCTGCGAGTGCGCGGGCAGAGAAGGAGCGGTGCTCAAAATTATGCCTCCGCTTGTAATTGAGGATGAGCTGTTGATAAAGGGGCTTAATATTGTGGCTCAGGCAACAAAAGAAGCGCTTAAATAAATTTAGAGTTTAATAAAAAACAACAGGGCGGTCACATCAGACCGCCCTGAAACATTTTTACGCAATAAAAAAATAATTAAGCCGAAAAATAGTTGTAAATTCAAACAATACCGTATTCCCGAAAGAAATATCCCTTGCCAATCAATATTCAATTCCGATTCGTCCGCTTACTCCGCGGTCGTACGGGTGCTTAATCTTTTTAAACTCCGTGACATAATCGGCGGCTTCAAAAAACCTCTCCCGCGGATTGTGACCTGTCATAACAATCTCCAAGCTTGACGGAGCGTTCGCGATAAACTCAAATACCTCGCTCTCGCTTAGCATACCCTCGTTAATCAGGTCAAAAATTTCATCGAGCACAATCATATCGTACCGCCGAGAAAGCGCGGTTTCCACGCTGTGGTCAAACAGGCTTCTGAACATTACCGCGGCTTGCTGTTTTTCGCGCTCGTCCATCTCATTTGTGAATTTAAGCTCCAGCGGGCACGGCGCAAGGGTTACGCTGCCGAGCGTTTCAAGCGCCGCGCGTTCTCCCGAAGCCTCGGTTTTCAGAAACTGAACAAATAAAACCCTCATATTGTGACCTGCGGCTCTTGCCGCAAGTCCCGCCGCGGCGGTGGTTTTTCCCTTGCCGTCGCCAAAATAAATATGAATCATAAAAACACCCTCATAAAGCACGGTTTTGATATATAACAATATAGCGGCTGCAGCGGCAACCATTTCGGTCGCTTCAAATAACACCGCTCAAAGGCAGACGCAGGGGCTGACGCCGCAAAATTCGAAAATTATCGCAGTATTTCCGAATACCGCGAACCGCAGCGTTTGCTTTTCATCGCGGGCGGACGCGCGGCTTTACCCTGCAATTAAAATTATATCTTATGTTGCCTGATTTGGCAAACAGCAATTTAAACAAAAATTATCTCTGATGTTTGTAAAAGTTCTATATGCAAAAATTTCAAAAAAGAACCCCGAAAAACTTGCAAAAAAGCGGTATATAAGTTATAATAAACCTTGCGTGACTGCACATAGATATGCGATGAAGCGGGAGGTTGCGGCAATTTTGCCGGTTTTTCCGTGGAGTATGTCCGATTTTAAACCGGGCGATTAAAGCCGATTTTCCAAAGAATCGGCTCAACTGAACACCTGAGTATAACTGCGGCTGTAAGGGTTGCTATGCCTAAGCTATGCTCTGAAGCTTTCAGGACGTTCCCGGTTAACTGAATGGTTAAACGGGTTTTTTAATGCGGGGTGAAGGAACACCCGGCAGAGTTTCAAAAACTTTCACAGCGTAATGAAAGCGAAACGCCCGCCTACAAAGCGCGTTTGAACGCAAACGCAGAAAAATTTCAAGGAGGCGACGATAATGGCAGTCAAGGAAAAAATCAGGATAAGATTAAAGGGTTATGATCACCAGCTGGTTGATCAGAGCGCAGAGAGAATCGTGGCAACAGCCAAGCGCACAGGCGCAAGGGTTTCGGGTCCCGTACCTCTCCCCACAGAGAAGCAGATCGTAACAATTCTCCGCGCTGTTCACAAGTACAAGGACAGCCGCGAGCAGTTTGAGATCAGAACTCACAAACGTCTTATCGACATTTTAAGACCGTCAAACAAGACAGTCGAGGCTCTTATGAGCTTAGAGCTCCCTGCCGGCGTTGATATTGAGATTAAACTGTAATTGTCATTAAGGTTTTTTCAAAATATACCAACCTACAAGCAGACAGGGTCAAGTTGGCACAGCCAACCAATAACCTATAAGGAGGATAAATTTCAATGCAAAAAGCAATCATCGGTAAGAAAATCGGTATGACACAGATTTTCGATGAACAGGGAAGAGTAGTTCCCGTAACTGTTGTTGAGGCAGGTCCCTGCGTGGTAACAGCCAAAAAGACAGTTGAAAATGACGGCTACGCATCCGTTCAGCTCGGATTCGGCGACTTAAAGCCCAACAAGGTTAACAAGCCTATGAAGGGTTTTTTCGATAAGTCGGGCGTAGCACCCAAGAAAACTCTCAAAGAGTTCCGTTTTGCCGACACAGACGCTTACAACGTAGGCGACCTTGTTAAGGCAGACGTATTCACCCCCGGCGACAAGATTGACGTAACCGGCAAGAGCAAGGGTAAAGGTACAGCGGGCGTAATCAAGAGATGGAACTTCCACCGTCTCAAGGAAACCCACGGTACAGGTCCCTGCGTTCGCCACGGCGGTTCAATCGGCGCCTGCTCCTCGCCCTCAAGAGTTTGGAAGGGCAAGAGAATGGCAGGTCACCTCGGCGCGGAGCAGGTAACGGTTCAGAACCTCACAGTCGTAAAGGTTGACGCTGAAAACAACCTTATCGCTGTAAAGGGCGCTGTTCCCGGTCCAAACAAAGGAATCGTTGTACTCAAAGATTCCATCAAGGCTTAAAGGAAGGGGGATTATAAATGCCAAGTTTATCAGTAGTAGATATGGAAGGCAAGAACGTAGGTTCAATCGAGCTTGCCGAGTCCGTATTCGGTATTGAGCCCAACGCGGCTGTAATGCACCAGATGGTAGTTAACTATCTTGCCGCGCAGCGTCAGGGCACACAGTCCGCTCTTACAAGAGCAGAGGTATCCGGCGGCGGAAGAAAGCCCTGGAGACAGAAGGGCACAGGCCGCGCAAGACAGGGTTCAACAAGAGCTCCCCAGTGGACGCACGGCGGCGTGGTATTCGCTCCGAAGCCCCGCGATTACAAGTTCACTGTAAATAAGAAGGTAAGAAGGCTCGCTATGAAGTCCGCCTTCTCGACAAAGGCTCAGGAAAACGAAATCATCATTGTTGATTCAATCACTCTCGATGAGTACAAAACAAAGAAGATTGCCGCAATGCTCAAGGCTATCGAGGCTGAAAAGAAGCCCCTGATTGTTCTTGCGGACGTTGACGAAAAGGTAATCAAATCAGCTAACAACATCCCCGGCGCAAAGACAACTCAGGTTAACACCCTGAACGTTTACGACATTCTCAACGCTGAGAAGCTCGTTATCGTCAAGGACGCGGTAAGCAAGATTGAGGAGGTATATGCATGATAGCTCACGATATTATCATCCGCCCCATCATCACTGAAAAGAGCATGGCAGGCGCGGTAAACAAAGTGTATACCTTTGAGGTAGCAAAAACAGCTAACAAGATTGAAATCGCTAAGGCTTGCGAGGAAGTTTTCAAGGTAAAGGTCGCAAAGGTCAACACCCTCAACGTTCGCGGTCAGTTCCGCCGTCAGGGCAGAAACAACGGCGGCTACACCAGAAGCTGGAAGAAAGCAATCATCACCCTTACAGAGGACAGCAAGCCTATCGAATTTTTTGAAGGCATGATGTAAAAGCCGAAATCAATCGGAACATCAAGCGTCTTTGCGGCTGATTTTCCGCCGCTCTTCGTCAAAAATCCTCGCAATACGTCAGTATTGCTGCGGTTTTTTCCTCGACCGACAAAAAATCATCTCGCAAATCCATCTTGATAACCCAATTGCTTTCAGGCTTCTTGTGCGCTGAGGCATTACAACAGAACGAAGCTGATAATCAATTGTGTTCCGAATTTGCTTTCAGGCAACGCCGAATATTCTTAAGTTCGGCATCAATGTAGTTATGGGAAACGCCATTTCCCGCAAAACCATCATGAGGAGAGTGAAATCACAATGGCAATTAAGGTTTATAAGCCGACTATCAACTCAAGAAGAAATATGTCGGTTGTTGACTATTCAAGTCTTTCAAAGGTTGCCCCGGAAAAAAGCCTGCTCGCTCCTTTAAATAAGAAGGCAGGCCGTAACAGCTACGGAAGAATCACGGTTCGTCACAGAGGCGGCGGCAACAGAAGAAAATATCGTATCATCGACTTCAAGCGCAACAAGTTTGACGTAGAGGGTACAGTAAAAACAATCGAGTACGATCCCAACCGTTCGGCGTTCATCGCTCTGGTAGAGTACGAGGACGGCGACAAGTCATATATCCTCTGCCCCGAGGGACTTAAGGTTGGCTACAAGGTAATCGCGGGCGAGAACGCGGACATCTGGCCGGGCAACGCCCTTCCGCTGTACGCGATCCCCATTGGTACCTTCGTACACAACATCGAGCTCTATCCCGGACGCGGCGGTCAGCTCGCACGTTCGGCAGGCAATATGGCTCAGCTTATGGCTCGTGAAAACGGTCTTGCTCTGTTAAGACTTCCTTCAAACGAGCTAAGAAACGTTCCCGAAAACTGCATGGCCACAATCGGTCAGGTGTCTAACCCCGATCATTTCAACGTAAAGATCGGTAAGGCGGGCAGAAAGAGAAATATGGGCTGGCGTCCCACAGTCCGCGGTTCTGTTATGAACCCGAACGACCACCCGCACGGCGGTGGTGAGGGTAAATCACCTGTCGGACGTCCGGGTCCTGTTACCCCGTGGGGTAAGCCCGCTCTCGGTTACAAGACACGCAAGCACAATAAGCAGAGCGATAAGCTTATCGTTCGCAGAAGAAACGGTAAGTAAGGGCAGAAAGGAGCTTAAAAATGAGTAGAAGTACTAAAAAGGGTCCTTTTGTTCAGCCTGTTCTTTTCAAAAGGGTTCAAGAAATGAACGAAAAGGGAGAAAAGAGAATTCTTAAAACCTGGTCAAGAAGCTCAACAATCTTCCCCGAGTTCGTAGGACATACATTCGCCGTTCACGACGGCCGTAAGCACGTTCCGGTATATGTAACTGAAGATATGGTTGGTCACAAGCTCGGCGAGTTTGCGCCCACAAGAACCTTTAAGGGACACGCCGGTTCAAAGACAAGCAAATAAGCGGAAGGAGAGTATTGCAAATGGAAGCTAAAGCAGTTGCGAAGTTTGTTCGTATTTCACCCCGCAAGGTTGGCGTTGTTCTCGACCTTATCAGAGGCAAGGACGTCAAATACGCGGAAGCTGTTCTTAAGCACACTCCCAAGGCCGCTTGCGAGCCGCTCTTAAAGCTGCTCAAGTCAGCTATGGCAAATGCTGAGAACAACCATGATATGGATGTATCCAGGCTTTACATTGCCCAGTGCAATGCAACAGCAGGCCCCATCCTTAAAAGAATTCGTCCCAGAGCACAGGGCAGAGCGTTCAGAATTAACAAGAGAACTTCTCACATCACCCTTGTACTCAAGGAACAAGAAGACTAAGGGGAGGTTAAATTATGGGTCAGAAAGTAAATCCGCACGGTCTTCGTGTCGGTGTAATCAAAGATTGGGATTCCCGTTGGTTCGCGAGCAAGAAGGACTTCGGCGCTACTCTTGTTGAGGACTATAACCTCCGCAAGGAGCTGAAGGCTCAGCTTTACAACTTCGGCATCTCAAAAATCGAAATCGAAAGAGACGGCAAAAAGGTTAGAATTTCAATCCACACAGCCAAGCCCGGTCTTGTAATCGGCAAGGGCGGCTCCGAGATTGAAAAGCTCAAGGCTCAGTGCGAGGCTAAGCTCAACAAGCCCGTTTCAATCAATATCGTAGAAGTAAAGGCTCCCGAGCTTGACGCTCAGCTTGTAGCAGAGAGCATCGCTCAGCAGCTTGAAAAGAGAATTTCTTTCCGCCGCGCAATGAAGCAGTCAATCGGCAACGCAATGCGCCGCGGTGCAAAGGGTATCAAGATTATGTGCTCCGGCCGTCTCGGCGGCGCGGAAATCGCGCGTTCGGAACAGTACCACGAGGGTACAATTCCGCTTCAGACGCTTCGCGCGGACATCGACTACGGCTTTGCCGAGGCTAACACAACCTACGGCAAAATCGGCGTTAAGGTTTGGCTTTACAAGGGCGAGGTTCTTAACGTAGCCGAGTCCAAGCCTGCCAGAAGACCCCGCAGAGAAGGAGGCAGAAAATAATGTTAATGCCTAAAAGAGTAAAATACAGGAGAGTTCACCGCGGCCGTATGACCGGTAAGGCTACCCGCGGTAACAAGGTTACCTACGGTGATTACGGACTCCAGGCAACAGAGCCCGCGTGGATTACCTCAAACCAGATCGAGGCTGCCCGTGTAGCGATGACCCGTTACTGCAAGCGTTTCGGTAAGGTTTGGATAAAGATTTTCCCCGATAAGCCCGTAACCGCAAGACCCGCCGAAACCCGTATGGGTAAAGGTAAAGGTAATGTAGAGTATTGGGTAGCTGTCGTTAAGCCCGGCAGAGTTATGTTTGAGCTCGGCGGCGTTGACGAGGCAACAGCAAGAGAGGCTATGCGCCTTGCTGCCAACAAGCTCCCGATTAAGTGCAAGTTTGTCAAGAAAGAGGAGGGTGAGCAGTAATGAAAGCATCAGAACTCAGAGAACTCACAGTTGAAGAGCTTCAGACAAAGCTCACAGAACTCAAGGAAGAGTTGTTCAATCTTCGTTTCCAGCTTGCTGTTAATCAGCTCGAAAACACATCAAGAATCGGAGCCGTAAAGAAGGACATCGCAAGAGTATCCACAATCCTTCGTCAGCGCGAGCTCGGACTTGAAGCTTAAGAGAGGAGGACTTAACAGTGAGTGACAGAAATATGAGAAAGACCGTTGTCGGCAAGGTAGTGTCTGACAAGATGGACAAAACAATCGTTGTCGCGGTCGAGGACAGCGTAAAGCACAAGCTTTATAACAAAATTGTTAAGCGCACAGTTCGCTTCAAGGCGCACGACGAAAACAACGAGTGCAGAGTAGGCGACCGTGTAAAGATTATGGAGACCCGTCCTCTTTCTAAGGACAAAAGATGGAGACTCGTCGAGATTATAGAGAAAGCTAAATAAGTTTAGCAGCTTGAGAGAGAAAAGGAGGAATCATTTATGGTTCAACAGCAAACTATCCTCAAGGTTGCCGACAACACCGGCGCAAAGGAACTTATGTGCATTCGTGTTCTCGGCGGTACCCGCAGGAGATACGCCAACATTGGCGATGTTATTGTTGCTTCGGTCAAAAAAGCAGCGCCCGGCGGCGTTGTTAAGAAGGGCGAAGTCGTAAGAGCTGTAGTAGTACGTACCGCAAAGGGCGTAAGACGCGAGGACGGAACATATATCCGTTTTGACGAAAACGCAGCTGTAATCATCAAGGAAGATAAGAACCCCCGCGGCACTCGTATCTTCGGACCCGTAGCAAGAGAGCTTCGTGATAAGGATTATATGAAGATTCTCTCACTTGCTCCGGAAGTACTTTAATGGAGGTGTCACAATGAGTAAGGTTCATGTAAAAACAGGCGACACCGTTATTGTAATCAGCGGTAAGGATAAGGGCAAAAAAGGCCAGGTTATGGCTGTCAGCCCCAAGGAAGGCAAGGTTATCGTAGAGAAAGTCAATATGGTATCCAAGCACGTAAAGCCCAGAAAAATGGGCGAGCAGGGCGGAATCATCAAGGCCGAGGGCGCTATGTACGCTTCCAAGGTTCAGATTGTTTGCCCCCGCTGCAAAAAGCCCACAAGAGTTGCTCACAAGATTTATGAGGACGGCTCAAAGGGCAGAGTTTGCGCCAAATGCGGCGAAGCGCTTTAAGGAGGAAATTAAGAAATGGCAAGACTTAAAGATTACTATGTAAAAGAAGTTGCACCTGCTCTTATGTCGAAGTTCTCCTACAAGAGCACAATGCAGATTCCCAAGCTTGACAAAATTGTTATCAATGTCGGCGCAGGTGAAGCAAGAGAAAATTCAAAGGTTATCGACGCAATCTGCAAGGACCTTGCGGCAATCACAGGTCAAAAGCCCCTTGTTTGCCACGCAAGAAAGTCAGTTGCTAACTTCAAGCTCAGAGAAGGTATGCCGATCGGAGCAAAGGTTACTCTCAGAGGCGAAAGAATGTACGAGTTTCTCGACAGATTCTTCAACGTTGCCCTTCCGCGCGTAAGAGACTTCAGAGGTATCAACCCCAACTCTTTCGACGGCAGAGGAAACTACAATATGGGCCTCAAAGAGCAGCTCATTTTCCCTGAGATTGATTATGACAAGATTGATAAGGTTCGCGGTATGGACATCTGCTTTGTCACTACAGCGAACACAGACGAAGAGGCTCGTGAGCTCTTAACGCTTATGGGCGCGCCGTTTTCAAAGTAAGGAGGGATTGTTGTGGCTAAGAAATCTATGAAAGTTAAGCAGCAGAGAAAGCAAAAATTCTCAACAAGAGAATACTCAAGATGTAACATCTGCGGTAGACCACACGCCTACCTCCGTAAGTATGGTATTTGTCGTATTTGCTTCCGTGAGCTCGCTTACAAGGGCGAAATCCCGGGCGTAAAGAAAGCAAGCTGGTAAGCAAGGAGGAAAAAGGTAATGCAGATTACAGATACAATAGCTGATTTACTTACAAGAATTCGTAACGCAAATGCGGCTAAGCACGATTCTGTAGAGATTCCTGCCTCAAACCTCAAGAAGTCTATTTGTCAGATTCTTTTGGACGAGGGCTACATCAAGAGTTTCACAGTAATCGAGGACGGCAAGCAGGGCATCATCAAGGTTACTCTCAAGTATCTTGAGGGCAAAAGACCGGTTATCACAGGACTCAGAAGAGTTTCCAAGCCCGGTTTGCGTATTTACAGCAATGCAGAAGATATGCCAAAGGTAATGAAGGGACTCGGAGTTGCCATCATTTCAACCTCAAAGGGTGTTATGACCGACCGTGAGGCTCGCAAGCAGCACGTTGGCGGCGAAGTTCTCGCTTACATTTGGTAAGAGGAGGTGCGATAATGTCTCGAATTGGAAGAAAACCTATAAATATTCCCGCCGGAGTTGACGTAAAGGTTGAAAACGGCGTAGTTACTGTCAAGGGACCCAAGGGAACTCTCGATTTCACTTACAACCCCAATATGACAGTAGAAATCAAGGACGGAGCCATTGAGGTTTCGCGTCCTGACGACAAAAAAGAAAACCGCTCGCTCCACGGCCTGACAAGAACGCTCATCAACAATATGGTTATCGGCGTAACAGAGGGCTATGTTAAGGAGCTGAAGGTTAACGGCGTAGGTTACCGTGTTCAAAAGCAGGGCAACAAGTGCGTTATGAACCTCGGTTACTCACACCAGGTTATCGTTGAGGATACAAAGGACATCAAGATTGAGGTTCCCGATCCCAACACAATCAAGATTGTCGGCATTGATAAGCAAAAGGTTGGTCAGTTTGCTGCCGAAGTCAGAGAAAAACGTCCTCCTGAGCCGTATAAGGGCAAAGGTATCAGATACGTTGACGAATATATCCGCCGCAAAGAAGGCAAGGCCGGTAAGGGCAAATAATTAAGGAGTGAAAAATAATGGTAAGCAGACCTGATACAAAAAAGGCACGCGCGAAACGCCATAAAAGAGTCCGCAGCAAGATCAGCGGAACCGCAGAATGTCCGCGTTTGTGCGTATTCCGCTCCACCAATAATATCTACGCTCAGATTATTGATGACGTAGCCGGTGTTACTCTTGCTCAGGCGTCAAGCCTTGACAAGACAATCACAGGTAACGGCGGAAACAAAGAGGCTGCAAGGGCAGTCGGCAAGCTCGTAGCTGAGCGCGCCAAGGAGAAGAACATCGTTGACGTTGTATTCGACAGAGGCGGTAACATTTATCACGGCCGTGTTAAGGAATTGGCCGAAGGCGCTCGCGAGGGCGGCCTCAATTTCTAAGGAACAGGAGGAATAACTTTGGCTAATAAAATAGAACCAACAGGCGAATTAAAGGAAAGAGTCGTTACCATTAACCGCGTATCAAAGACGGTTAAGGGCGGTCGTATTTTCAAGTTTGCGGCTTTGGTAGTCGTAGGCGACGGTAACGGAACCGTAGGTTTCGGTATCGGAAAGGCGGGCGAGGTACCCGACGCTATCCGCAAGGGTATTGAGGACGCCAAAAAGAACCTGATGAAGGTTTCCCTCAGAGGTACAACAATTCCTCACGAGATTATCGGTGAGTACGGCGCAGGCAGAGTTCTTATGAAGCCCGCCGCACCCGGTACCGGCGTTATCGCGGGCGGTCCGGTTCGTGCCGTTGTAGAGGCGGTCGGTATCAAGGATATCAGAACCAAGGCTCTCCGCTCAAACAATCCCTGCAACGTTGTAAGAGCTACCCTTCAGGGACTTTCGGCTCTCAGAACAGCAGAGGAAGTTGCCGCGGTCCGCGGTAAATCCGTTAAGGAAATATTGTAATAAGGGAGGCTGCAAGATATGAAAATTACATTGGTAAAAAGCCTTATCGGCTCTAAAAAAGATCAGATTGCAACCGCCCACGCTTTAGGTCTGAAGAAAATCGGCGACACAACAACCCAGCCCGACAATCCCCAGACAAAAGGCAAGGTAGCAAAAATCATCCACCTCGTAGAGGTTAGTGAAGCGTAAGCAAGGAGGTGCGAATTATGAAGTTAAATGAACTTTCACTGGTTGAAGGCTCCAAAAAGAAAGCCAAGAGAATCGGCAGAGGTCACGGCTCCGGCTGGGGAAAGACAGCCGGCAAAGGACAAAAGGGTCAAAAGGCTCGTTCGGGCGGCAGCATTCGTCCGGGCTTTGAAGGCGGTCAGATGCCGCTTCAGCGCCGTATTCCGAAAAGAGGTTTCAACAACATCTTTGCTAAGAACGTGGTTGCTATTAACCTCAGCACCTTAAACAGAAAGTTTAACGACGGCGACACCGTTGACGCTCAGGCGCTTGTTGACTCGGGCGTTGTAAAGGGCAGCTTTGACGCAATCAAGGTTCTCGGCAACGGTAAACTCGATAAAAAACTCACCGTTAAGGTTTCTGCTTTTTCCGAATCAGCTAAGGCTGCGATTGAGGCTGCAGGCGGAAAGACAGAGGTGGTTTAATTGTTTAAGGTAATAAAAAACGCGTGGTCAATTCCCGACCTGCGTAAAAAGATTTTATTTACACTGTTAATCATCGTTATATTCAGAATCGGTTCGGTAATTCCTGTTCCGTTTCTTGATTCAAACGTACTCGCAACCGTAATGGCTCCCGCGACCGATATGACGGACGCAGGCTCCAATATGATTGCGTACCTGAATACTCTTTCGGGCGGCGCGTTCTCAAACGCCACTCTGTTCGCTATGGGTATCACACCGTACATCAACAGCTCGATTATTATTCAGCTTCTCTGCGTAGCTATCCCCGCTCTTGAAAGACTTTCAAAAGAGGGCGAGGCAGGCAGACGCAAAATCGGTACGATCACCCGTTACACCACCGTAGGGCTCGGTCTTATTCAGGGTACGGCGTACTTCTTCTATTTGAAGAACACCGTATGCCAAACAGAGGGCGACTACTACGGAAAGAACATCACAATTTACAACGAGGGCTTCAGCATGGTATTCGCCGGCATAGTAATCGTGCTGGTATTTACCGCGGGCACCGCGCTGATGATGTGGCTCGGCGAGCAGATTAACAAATACGGTATCGGCAACGGTATCTCAATACTGTTGTTTGCCGGTATCATCGCGAGAATGCCTGCTACTGTCCGCGACCTTATCTCCATCTGGAACCTCGGCGCGGGCGACGGCACAACAGGCAGCGCCCAGCCTCAGTATTTCGCGTATGTAATCATCTGGATTATTATGTTCCTCGCTATCATTTGGATTATCACCTTTATGCAGGATAGTGAGAGAAGAATCCCCATTCAGTACGCGAAGCGCGTAGTCGGCAGAAAGATGTACGGCGGTCAGTCAAGCCACCTTCCCATCAAGGTAGCTCTCGGCGGCGTACTTCCCATCATCTTTGCCAGCTCAATTCTTTCAATACCGAGTACAATCAACCTGTTCCTCAATATTAAGGACGGCTTCTGGGGAGCGTTCTTTAACGCGTTCAACTCCACAAACTGGTTGTATATCGTATTGTACTTTATCCTTATTTTGATGTTCGCTTATTTCTACACGACAATTCAGTACAATCCTGTAGAAATGGCAAACAACCTCAAGTCAAACAACGGCACGATTCCCGGCATCCGTCCGGGCGCTCCGACAGCGGCGTACATCAGGAATATTCTTTCAAGAGTAACCCTTATCGGCGCCTTGTTCCTCGCGGTAATCGCGCTTGTTCCCCTTATCTTCGGCGCTGTTACCGGTCTTGGAAGACTGTCCTTGGGCGGTACTTCAATCATCATCGTCGTAGGCGTTGCTCTTGAGACTGTTAAGCAGCTCGAAAGCCAGATGATGATGCGTCATTACAGAGGATTTCTTGACTAATAACACTAAATGAGGTATAATATTATGAACATTATCATGTTAGGCGCTCCGGGTGCAGGAAAAGGCACACAGGCTGCTGTACTCTGCGAGCACTTTGGTATTCCCACTATTTCAACCGGAAACATGATCCGTGAAGCGCTGAAAAACGGCACCGAGATGGGTCTCAAGGCAAAGTCCTATATGGATGACGGCAAGCTTGTTCCCGACGAGGTTGTAATCGGAATTGTCAAGGAAAGACTTTCCGAGGACGACTGCAAAAAGGGCTTCATCCTTGACGGCTTCCCGAGAACCATTCCTCAGGCCGAGGCTCTGGACAAAATGGGCGTTGATATTCAGTACGTTATCAACATCGACGTACCCGATGAAAGCATTATCAAGCGTATGTCCGGACGCCGTGTCTGCGAAAATTGCGGCAGACCTTATCACATTGAGAGCTTAAAGCCCGCAAAGGATGGGGTTTGCGACGATTGCGGAGGCACCCTTGTTCAGCGCAAGGACGACCACCCCGACACCGTGCTCGCGCGTCTCGAGGTATATCACAACGAGACCGAGCCTCTTGTTGACTACTACACAAAGCAGGGCAAGCTTGTTAACGTGCAGGGTCAGAACACCGTAGCAGATACAACGGCTGCTGTTCTTAAAGCTATCGAGGCTTAAGCATGGTATCAATCAAAACAGCGCGGGAGCTTTCTTTGATGAAAGATGCCTGCAGAATTTCTGCTCAGGCGTTACGCGTTGCCGGAGAGGCTGTAAAGCCCGGGGTATCAACACTTGAAATTGATACTATTGTCCGCTCTTTTATCGAGAAACAAGGGGCTCTCCCCTCGTTTCTCGGTTACGGCGGCTATCCTGCCGGCACGTGTATTTCCGTTAACAACGTGGTTATCCATGGCATACCGTCCAAGGAACAAATTCTTAAAGAGGGCGATATAGTAAGCGTAGATGTTGGAGCTTACTATAAGGGGTATCACGGCGACAACGCCTTCACCTTTCCCTGCGGCAAAATCAGCGCGGAAGCGCAGGCTTTGCTGAACGCCACACAAGAAAGCCTGTATGAGGGAATTAATCAGGCAGTTGCCTTTAATCGCGTAGGCGATATAGGCAGCGCGGTTCAAAGGTATGTCGAAGCTCGCAGTTACTCGGTGGTACGAGATTACGTCGGCCACGGCGTAGGTGCGAATTTGCACGAGGACCCAAGCGTACCAAACTTCGGCACTCCGGGCAGGGGCGTAAGGCTTCTCCCGGGAATGACAATCGCCATCGAACCAATGGTAAACGAGGGCACACATCACGTTCGTGTTATGAGCGACAAATGGACCGTCAAAACGCTTGACGGCAAGCTGTCGGCTCATTTTGAACACACAATCGCTATCACTCCCGACGGTCCCAGGATTATGACCCTATGTGACTGATATAGGTGAATTATGAACATAGTAAAAGGAAGTATAGTCAGGGCGACAGCCGGACGAGACAAAGGCGGTTTTTTTGTTGTGCTCGGAACAGAGCAGCCGTACGCGTACATCGCGGACGGAAAAAGACGCAAGGTGCAGAATCCGAAAAAGAAAAAGCTGATTCACCTTGCGCCGACAAATACGGTTTACAACGGTTCGACGGACACCAATCCGAAAATCAGAAAAATTCTAAACGACTTTAACAACGGAGGTTAACGATATGTCAAAGCAGGATGTTATAGAAGTAGAAGGTATCGTAAAAGAAGCTCTGCCCAACGCACAGTTCAAGGTTGAGCTGCAGAACGGTCACGTGATATTAGCTGTTATTTCAGGCAAGCTCAGGATGAATTTTATCCGCATCTTGCCGGGAGACAAGGTCACCGTGGAGATGTCTCCATACGACCTGACCAGAGGCAGAATTACCTGGAGATCCAAGTAAGCTCCTGTGGTTAAAAAGAACACACAAATTTCGACTTTTAACGGAAAGGAATGATTATTAGTGAAAGTCAGACCTTCAGTAAAGAAAATGTGCGATAAGTGCAAGGTAATCAAGAGGAAGGGCAAAATTCTCGTAATCTGCGAGAACCCCAAGCACAAGCAAAGGCAAGGATAATCAAATTGCCGACGGGTTTTCCCGGCACAGAATCAATTACAACTATTTTTAAATAATTATGGAGGTGCAACTGAATGGCTCGTATAGCAGGCGTTGATTTGCCGAGAGATAAAAGAGTTGAGATTGGCTTAACCTATATCTTCGGTATCGGTCGTAAAACTGCAACAGACATTATTGCTGCAACAGGCGTTAATCCCGACACCCGTGTCAGGGACTTAACAGAAGAAGATGTTTCAAAGCTCAGAGAGTACATCGAGCACAACTGCCGCGTAGAAGGTGACCTTCGTCGTGACATCGCTTATGATATTAAAAGACTTATTGATATTGGCTGCTACCGCGGCGTACGCCACAGAAAGGGTCTTCCCGTAAGGGGTCAGCGTTCAAAGACAAACGCGCGTACCCGCAAAGGCCCCCGCAAGACAATGGCTAATAAGAAGAAGTAAGGAGGTTCGCTAATATGGCAGCACCAAAGGGCAAAAAGGTTATTCGCCGCCGTCGTGAGCGCAAGCACATCGAAAAGGGCGCGGCGCATATCCAGTCAACATTTAACAACACAATTGTTACTATTTCCGATACACAGGGCAATGCTGTATCGTGGGCAAGCGCAGGCGAGCTCGGATTCAGAGGCTCAAAAAAGTCAACTCCGTTCGCTGCTCAGTCAGCGGCAGAAACAGCCGCAAAGGCTGCGATGGAGCACGGTATGAAATACGTTGAGGTTTATGTAAAGGGACCCGGACAGGGCAGAGAAGCGGCTATCAGAGCGCTTCAGACCGCAGGTCTTGAGGTAACAATGATCAAAGACGTTACTCCCATTCCTCACAACGGATGCCGTCCTCCCAAGAGAAGACGCGTGTAGTATTATAGAAGGAGGAAATATTTATGGCTAAAAATATGCAGCCAATCGCAAAGCGTTGCAGAGCGCTTGGCTTGTCACCCGCCGTTATGGGCTACAGCAAGAAAACTTCCAACAGGAACCCCGGCGGAAAAATGAGAAGAAAAAAGAGCGAGTACAGCATGCAGCTTACCGAGAAGCAGAAGGTAAAGTTTATCTACGGTATTCTCGAAAAGCAGTTCCGCGCTTATTATGAGAAGGCGGAAAAGGCTGAGGGCAAAACAGGTGAGGCTCTGCTTTCGCTCGTAGAGCGCAGACTGGACAACGTTGTTTTCCGTCTCGGTCTTGCGTCTACAAGACGTGAGGCAAGAGAGCTTGTAAAGATAAGCGTGTTGGATAATTGCGGACTGGACGTTCGGGGCATTGCGGAAACCGTTTCCGCCAGAACGAAATCCGATGTGGTCCAGGTAATTGGCAATAAAATCATTTTTTACAGAAGATCAAAGAAAAAACAGATAATCGAATTTTGATTTTTTTTGAGAGGTAACCATCGTGCTCCAGAAAAAGAAAGAAAAAAGAAC